>CADATR010000133.1 GCA_902790885.1 uncultured Eubacteriales bacterium | reverse complement strand
CATAGCTAATTTATCTGACATATCATAATACAGCCAATAGCCGGAAAGACATGTAGGAGTGCATGAGGTATCGGCCCTGCTGCTGATCGATAATATCTTTTTAAGAGAAGCAGCTGACGGATTCTTTCCTGTAGTCTTCACAACAGTGTTGTATATCGACGCCCTGTTGTTTACACTGCTCTGACTTACAGGGTAACAGGTGCTGTAACCGAAGTGGTTGTTATTAGCGATGTAGTTGACAGCCAGAGCCGCTTTGTCTGCGACCACAGGATCGTTGCATCTTATTATGAATCCCCAGTTTTTGGAACTGTTGTACCGACTGTATCCCTTATATCCTTTGACGCGTATCTCCCTTCCGGTGGAGTCTCCTGATCTTCCGTCGGCGTTATATATAGCTTCAACAAACGCTCCATTCGTCGGTTTATAACTTGAAACTATAACGCTTACTTTTTTTGAATAAATTCCGTCTTCGATCGTAATATATGCTGTTCCGTTCCTTTTGACACTAACAACACCCGACGAAGACACGCTTGCTACGGATTCATTCGAGCTGCTGTATGTGAGAGCACCATTTCCCTTGGCGTTCAGCTTGAACGATTTAATAGATGTAGATACGCTGTATACGTCCTGCGGAGTAGTGAGCGCCACCGGCGGCTCTAGCTCCTCTACTCTTTCTGGTATGCTTTTCGGAGGAGTATCCTGCTTGGGTACCTCTGCAGGTTCTAAAGACTCTACCA
Organism: uncultured Eubacteriales bacterium; assembly: GCA_902790885.1. The sequence continues at coordinate 4,277 of CADATR010000133.1, read as the reverse complement.
TCTCCGATATGCTGCGAGGGCTTTTCCTGGCAAGGCGCTTCTGTGAATAATTTGCAGTTACTTCTTCACCTCCGGCATATACCGTCATAGGCATAAATACCGGCACCATCATCATTACAGAAAGAACGATTGCTATCGTCTTTCTGCAGTTCCTTTTGATCATTACTAACTCCCATTATCTTGTTTCTTTCACCTTTAACTAAGCCAGTCCGATACCCTTTATATAAAAAAAGCGGTTATGATCCACATCGCCAATAAGTATTATAGCACTAATATGTATCTCCGATTAATGATAAAATCAATCGAAGTGATATCATAAAGCAACAGCCTTGCGTTCTACCATGCTGTTGCAATATCTATCTGTGTAGGATTCCGTTTAGCGAACGTTCCTGTATCGCAAACCATTCCCATTCCGACCGATGTCTGAATAAGCGAGCCTCTCGGTCTGATATTCAGGTTGGCAGCCACCATAACGTAGTTGCCAAACATCTTTACGCCGTCATCTCTTACCCAGTACTCATAATCATAGCCCATGCGCCTCATTATATTGACCACACCGGCCATGTTCAGGTTGTAATAGGTCTCCTTGCCTGACGGTCCCTGGATGGTTCCCCTTCCCCTCGTCAGCCTCGGGCCTATCCATATATTTTCCTTGAAATAAGCTATGGCGTCTTCAGCAAATTCCGCGACGTCTTCTGTGAAGGATCTTGTTGTGTGATCCGCTAAAGCGACAGTCATGTTTCTGAAGGATGCAAAGCCGGCCAGTTCCGCCTCAATTGCGGCATTATGAAATCTCCCGATGTAAACCGTGAGGTTTGCGTCAAGGAGAAGCAGAATAACTATGATGAAGCACATAGCTATATTGTATGTTTTGGCTTTGATCCTTCTTCCGAACAGTATCATTTATTAAGCAGTCTGTGTACCTTATCGAGCAGGGCTCCCACATAATACACTCCGGCCAGCATCGCGATACCTATCTGAACAGTAAGGCTCATTACAGGAGTCGATGTATTCAGATTCATTGCGAGCATGCCAATGGCCCATCCTGTGAGCCATGAAGGCATGTTGATGATATTTGCGAATCTGGCCGATAATATTACAAGAATGAATCCGAATACGGCAAGTGTCAAAAACAGCGTCAAATCGGGATTTATAGGCGTATGAGCCATGATCTCGAAGGCTATCAGAGCCCATATGTCTCCTGCCAGATATCCGAGAGCTATCTTATGCGCGTCTTTGAATTTGTTTCCGTTGGTTGCATATATGCCTGCGCATATGAGCGCCACAGGTCCGACGGATATGCCCATATACGGGCTCAGTACAGCCCATGCAGGCGGCATCACTGCGATGAGCAGTGCTAAAGTAAGGATTTCTTTCTTTGTCATAGATTCCTTTATATTATGATCAGGCACAGTGTATTTAGATATACAATAAAACGTTATCGTTTACTGCGCATTATTCTACCTAATTATTATACAACACAAGTCATATAAATATAATATTCAGAAAAAATACACAGCCCGTCCATTAGAGCAGGCTGTGTATCCCCTGTCAGATCTTGTTAAGGTACTAGTCCTCGTAAGTCTTTCTCAGAATGTAGAATCCGTCACTGTTTGCATCTACGATGATATAGCCTCTGTCGTCTACTACGACATCTTCGGTCATTGCCATCATCGGTCCAGGGAACGGGAAGAACTTCTTTGTAGGGTTCGGAGGAATAAAGTAAGCCTTCTCCTTGATGTAATAAGGATCAGATACATCATAAACTCTGAGTCCTGCAGCAAAGTAGCAGTCATATACCACGTCAGTCCTCTGCTCGAGCCATGGCTTTCCGTCCATAGGTTCATGCAGATTGTGAGGTCCGAAAGGCCCGCCCTTTGAACCTTCAGCAAGCATGTACGTATTGAAGTTTGGTGCAGGGAAATCCTCCGGTACTTCAGGATACGGGAATGTTGCTATCATCACAGGGTGTGTCGGATCGCTTACATCAACCATGATTATCTGATTGAGCGCCTGAGCCTCTTTGACCATTCCGTCCTTGATAAAGCCGAATCTCTCGCCTTCGTTCATTACTACACAGAGGTCTCTTCCCTTCAGAGGCAGAGCCGTGTGAGTTCTTGCTCCTGCGAGTCTCGATGAGAACGCCGGCATGAATCTGAGCTGTCCGAGAGCTTTCGGCCTTGTGAAGTCAGAGACATCAAGTATGTACAGACCGTCTCCGCCATAGCCGAGGTAAGCCTTGTCACCGAGTACAAACGGAGGGCCGTGCATCCAGCCTTTGTCCATGAAGTCAGGATTATGAGGTGCCGAATGGTCTACCTCCCTCCCCGGTACGCCGTAAATGTACTGATGCGGTGCCCACCAGCGGCCTACTTCGTAGATGTTTGAAGGATCAGCAATATTGACGATCCTGTAGATCATGCCCTCATGCTCATCGGCCTCTGCTGACAGATGAACGTAATCGCCGCCGTTGTACATGAATCTGTGAACGCCCATCGAATATGGAACTCCGCAGTCCCAGTATCCGAGGAATTCAGGATTCTCAGGGTCTTTCTTAAGATCGTAGACCATGATTCCCTGCATGCACTTCATCTTTGCGCGGTCTCCTACGAGAACGCTCGGACCGGAACCCGATGTGAGAGCAAAGACGAGCTTGTCATCTGCGATCTGCACTTTAGGGATCGAAGTCGTAGGATACTCATCGATGTCGAACGGCAGCCATTTCTTGATGAAAACAGGATTGCACGGGTCTGTGACATCACTGATCATGATGCCGACACCGTCAGGTCCTGCCGCGAATGCAGCTCCGTAAAGAAGGTATCTGCCCGACTCGGTCTTATAGAGAGCCATCTGGAACATGCCTGCCTTGCCGTCAAGGTCGCAGTAACCCAGAACTTCAAGGTTCTTGATGTAACCGTCGTTACCCTCTCCTTTTGAGTAGAAATATTTACCTTTGCCCATTAAAAACTCTCCTTTATTGGTTGTTTGACGGGTTTATTATCTCATTGTTATATAGCCGCGATACTGAGTCAGGTTGTTCGACCTTGCGTAGTCGGACATGAAGATACCGCTGATGCCATATGACTTCTTGAGGTATGGGAAGTCCTCAGTCTCTGCCCATGCCGGCTTAGCGCATTTTTCAGCCGCAGCCTTGCATGCGTCTACCCACGCGGTCTGGCACTCGAACCACATCTCTACGATACGGTCGAAGTCGCAGCCGTTGACTTCTTTCTTGATCTTGCTCGATACGCAGCGTGTGCAGCCATCGTGAGCTGTCCATGCAGGGATGAACTCCTCCTTGAGCCACTTGTCGCCTTCCTCAGCGCTAACGCCTTCCGGATACTTGACGACAAACTGCCATCTGTAGTTAGGTCCGTCTTCAACTGTGCGGCCTTCGCCCTTGAAGTCATCTTCCCACCATACAGGGATAAAGGCGAAAATGAAAGGAACTGTTCCTGCAGTCTCGTCACCCTTTGTGGATCTGGCAGCGTCGCCTTCTATGTTGACTTCTTCTGACTTATCAACAGCGTGGGAGTGTCCCGTATCCGGAATGTTGTTCTGCCATACGAGTACATCTGTAGGGAAGTACTCTGTGAGGATCTTGTGTTGATCCTTTGCGAAGCTTACATCGTTTGGATTTGCGAGCCAGTAATGCTCTGTCATCTGCATCCTTACAGTACCGAATCTCTCTCCGCCCGGTGGAGTCGGGAGTGCAGGATAAAATGCGTACTGGCTTACATATGGGCCGAACTGCGAAATGCTGTCTGGCACATGATATCTGTAGAGCCAGTTTTCGAGTTTGATTCTGTAGTCCTCGTGAGCGAGGTCGACCAGAATGATACTTCTTACAGGATAGAATTCAGGTCTGTTCATCAATGGTCTCCTTTCATATGAAAGCTGATTTATCTTAACAGGCAGGGTCGCCGTCAAGCTCCCCTGCCCGTCTAAGGATCTTTATTCTATATTAGTTGGATTTCGAAGGGGATGGTGTAGGAGCGATAACGTTTGTGTAATGCTCTTTTCTTGCCTTGAACTCAGGATCTTTGAAGAGGTTCATGAGTCTGCCCTCGTTCTCGAAGATGTCCTTTCCGTGAGCTGCTTTGCCGGAAAGCAGATCGTGGCAGTGTTCGATGGTTCCGTTTTCGCCAAGCTCAGGATCGTTTACCAGCTTCACGCCCTTGTCTGTCATCTCGAGGTGACCTTCAAGACCGCAGAGCTCGCAGACAGCATGGTTTGTGCCAGGGAAAATGTAGAAGTTGTTGCCGTGGCAGTGCGGG
>CADATR010000132.1 GCA_902790885.1 uncultured Eubacteriales bacterium | reverse complement strand
GACTTCGCCTTTCTCATCATAAAGCGTAAAGTTCAGACCCAATATGTTTCCCCTGAGCTGCCAGCCGAGACCTTCGATGTTAGTGATGTCCTTTATGAGATGAAAAAGCTCATTCGACAGTTCGAAGCTTGTTCCATCAGCCATGGTTATGAAATGGCGCTCATGCAGCGTCAGTATCTTTCTCTCGATATGTGCCACATGTGCCCCGGCGGCGTCAGTTATATCTGTCTTGTCATGGATCGACGGAAACTTTGAATCAGACTGATACACTATGTTTCCGTGATCATCGGTTATATCCATATGACGATGCAGAGTGAACACCTTGCTCGTTGTAAAGAGCGAACGTGCAGGCACGCCGTATTCTGCAACATTGTTGATATTTGCCTGTTCTCCCGCTTCGCGGAATCTGTGATATTTTGAATCTACTGCCATTTATACTCCTACCTGTTTTTACAGCCGGTGATCATTATCAGATCACGCATCTGCCGGCAGGTTCTCCTTCGCCAGTTTTCTTTTTTCGACATATTTCTCAAATTGCAGTTTAATGAGAGCAGCCACAGGGACAGCTACAAGCATTCCCACCACGCCGCCTACTTTTCCACCGGCAAGCAACGCAACGATCACAAGCACCGGATGCACCTCAACATTGCTGCTGAGCATCCTCGGATTGATCACGTTGCCGTCAATGAACATGACCGCCGCAAGGATCACCACACCTATTATAAGTTTGCTTATCGAACCCTCAGCAAGCGAGACTATTATCAGTGAGCCGAAGCCTACTACAGGGCCAACGTACGGCACGAGATTTCCTATGCCTGTCAGTATTCCTATTACCAGCGCGTATGGGATGCCGGCTATGAGCATCGCGATCGACACCATGACGCCGACAAGAAGGGCATCGAGCGACTGGCCTCTGATGTATCCTGAGAATACCCTGTTGGCATCAGCCGCGAATGAGCGCATTCTGGCTCTGGTCTGATCACTTGTAAACGCATTCAGCACTCCGCTCCAGTACGTTCCGATACTGTCATCTATAAGGAAATATATCGAGAATATGACAGCGAAAAGCAAAGTGGAAGCCCCTTCCTTTACGCCATTGAAAACGCCGCTCAGAAAATCTCCGGCGCTGCCCAGATTGATATTCATGCTGGCCAGCGTTTTCTCTATTGTCGTCCAGAATCTCGAGAACTGATCCGCCAGGCCAAGAACAAGCAACCTTATATCTTCGAAATTGAATGACGAAATGCTCTTTGTTATCGTGACCACCATAATGCCGAGGATGAAGAACAGAGCGATCAGCACTATGGCAAATGTCAATAATACAGACGCCAGCCTTGCCGCGCCCGGTTTTTTGACAGAGGCGAACAGCCTCTTCTCGAGTTTCGCCGCGAGCGGACTCAGCAGATAAGTCAGCGCAAGTCCGAGCACAAGCGGCTTAAATACAGCCGACACGAAAGATATCGCGGCTCCGGTCTTCCCCGCAAGGTAATATACTATCAGCCCCAGAATGAATATCGTCATCACAGTCCTGACTGCGTAATACGATATCCGCGCATAATCCTCATTGTAGTACTTCGCAAATCGTTTCATCCAGTTCACCCTTTTTTTGCTGTTTATCCGTTTACGATCCTTTCGATCTTATTTGTCACGTCGGTGACATAGTCATCTCTGTTGAATTCCGTCTGAAGTCCGAATCCGTTCTTAAGATCCGCCGTTCTGATTGAGAATCCTCCTGATTCGATCTCAGCTTCCTGATTATTCGGTGTTACCGTAATAACATTGCCTTTGACCGTGACCAGCAGCTGGATCTCAAGTCTCGGATGCCTTTTGAATACTATCCTTTTGCCGAGTATGTTGTTCATCTTGAACGGCATCTCGAATTCATCCTCATGCTCAACAAGAAGATCGTACAGCTCTTCTATCGTGATCTGACGGTTCGCTTCGAATTTCCTTGGAACTTCACTGTTGATTGCCTTTTTCACACTGTCAAAAAATCCCATTTCGGACATCCTTCACGTTTTCTTCTGATTTCAGCAGATTAAACATTATTTTATCACCAATCAGGTCTGTACAGATACATGTATTTGTCAATAGTATTCGTCCCAGTGATGCCTGCGCCTCCCGCGCGTTGCGTTATAACATTCAGCGCATATCCCGAACTGATAGTTCCACCTAAGTTTTCTGCCGCAGTACTTGCAGGTTTTGAATGGCAGTCTTGAAGTCTTCAGTATTTCAGCTATGATCTCAGACAGTTCTTTTTTATATTGCAGGACAGTCTCAGACTCCGCCTTGTCACCGAATTTTTCAATAAACGCATAGGCCAGATCGTATTCCTTGTAAAGTTTCTCAGCTGCGGTCAGTGACATGGCTTTATCCGGAAGCTCAAGATTCATTCCGGCAAGCCTTACCGGACTTCCGGACAATACAGTCGCTGCCACGCGGTTCCAGAGCAGTCTCAGTTCCTTATCCTCTTCATCGAACGGGATAGTTATAAGTCTGTATATAAGTCTTTTGTCATCTGTTCTCTCTTCAAGATAGGTGCAGAGCTCATACTCATGCTCAAGCACCGAGATTATATAACCCTCAGGCGGCTCTATATTCCTCCATACAGTTATTATCCCGGACAGTTTTCCTTCTATAGTAATAAGTGACTCCGGGAAGCCTGCATACACCGCTTCGATCTGCGGGATCTCAAGGTCAACAGCAGAATCAATAATTTCCTTTCCTTCAAGCGCGTTCCACAGACCCTTATCATAGAGGCCCCGCCTTCCTGCCCTTCCAACGATCTGTTGGATCTCCGCCGGCTTCAGAAGCCTCGTATCCGTTCCATCGAACTTGCTTATTTCCAGAAACACAAGCCTCTCTATCGGCAGATTCATCCCCATTCCGATGGCATCAGTGGCGACTACAACATCGGTCTCTCCATCTCTGAATCTTCTTGCTTCCTCCTGCCGGACATCATATGGCAGATTTCCATAGATCACACTGCACCTGATACCCATCGTTCTGAGCTCGCCTGCGACAGCGTGCACATTCCGTCTTGAGAACACTATCAGGGCATCATGTTTATGTATGTATTCCCTGAACAGCTTGAATTTCGGCTTATCCATGACAAGAGGAGTCTGTCTCTCATGACGGATGATCTCATATGAATCGCCGCATTCTTCTATCAGATCTGTGATGATTTTCTCTGCATACGGAGCGATGCACACATGTATCTCGTCAGCTCTGAGGCCGAGGATTGCTGTCGTCCAGGCCCAGCCGCGTTCCTTGTCAGCCACCATCTGTGCTTCGTCAATCACAGCTATATCATATTTTTCGAATTCATCAGCCATCTCGATAGTAGACGCCTGAATACGTGCACCGGGTACCAGCTGATGCTCTTCACCCGTGTAAAGCGAGCATGGGTATCCCTGCTCATTCAGTTTCTGATACTGTTCGAACGCCAGCAAGCGCAGCGGCCCGAGATATATCCCGTGTTCTGCTGTCTTCAGCCTTTCGACTGAAGCATATGTCTTGCCTGAATTCGTAGGACCGATATGGACGATGAAGCTGCGCTCCATATTCCTTGCTTCCGGGAAAAGATCAGGCATTCTGTCCGGAACGTGGTCGAGCACCTCTGCGCGAAGCATCCTGCGCGCTTCAAAACTTTTCTTAAGATACCTGTTGCGGCTCACGAGACCAAACAGCCTCTGCCCGCTGAAATGCTTCCGGATCTCACTGAAAAGCTTTTCTCCGCCGTAATACAGTTCCGTATTCCAGACATCTTCCGGTTCAGCTACCTTAAGAGCAGCTATTTCACTATGTTTATCCAGAATAGCAGATGAATACAGCATACCTGCATTGGCTTCATCAAACCCTGCAAAATGGAGTAATTCATATTCATCCATATCTGCTATCCACGCTTCAAAAGCTTCGTAATTATCAGGGCTGACAGTCTCATAGCCGATCCTGAGTCTGTCATTGAGGAGATGATACTTGAGATTTCTGATGATTTCCGCACGGACAGTTCCCTTTACTTCAGAGATCAGCTCATCGATATCATATCTCTCCAGAAATTTCCTTTCTTTCTTCGCTGTATATTTACGCGCAGCAGAAATGATCCTCCTGGTGCAGTTGTCCGCAACCGCGTCAAAAGCTTCTTCATCCTCCCTGTATCTGGCGACAAGAATACTCTCAGGCTGCAGATTTATCGTGATGCAGTCCCGGTAAAGCTTATCCTCCGACAGTTTCTTTGCCAGTGCTTCACGGAACTCTTCTGATTTCTGCAGTTCTTCGATCTCCTGCTTTCTCGGCATGCCCTTTACATGTACATGCATTTTGTCAGTCAGGCTGTCCTTAGTTTTTTTTCGTATTTTTTCTTCCAGCTCCGCGGCCAGCAATCTGATTCCATGTTCATTCATACCACAATATTATCAGTCTTTTTTCCGCTCATCAAACATCACATATATCAGCAAGAAAAAATGACTGTATATTTCAACAGTCAGATGAGTATCACCACCCCATTTCATCGAGCCATTTGACGGTCTTTTGCTCTCGTTCTCGATTGTCATTCTGCACATTCTTACCGAGTTTCAGTTCTCCTCTGATTTCTCCATCCAGCAAGTACAGAATTCTCTCACACATGGAAGCGATCCTGCTGTCATGTGTGACCATCAGTATCGTTGTTCCGGCTCTGTTGACTTTCAGAAATGACTCTATTACTTCAGTAGCTGCCGTCTGGTTCAGGGCGCCTGTCGGTTCATCTGCAAATATTATCTCCGGTTCCAGCATCATACTGCGGCATATGCATGCCCTCTGAAGCTGCCCGCCGGACACTTCGGACACCTTCCGCTCCGCCAGATTGGCGATATGAAATCCTTCCATGAGCTCCATTGCCCTTTCGCAGTGTTCCTTTTTGTGCTTCCTGTCTGCATGGACTGCAGGCAATACTATATTGTCTATTATGTTCAGATTTTCCAGCACATTCATCTGCTGGAACACAAAGCCCATTCTTTTCAGTCTCAGTTCGGCTTTCTCATC
>CADATR010000131.1 GCA_902790885.1 uncultured Eubacteriales bacterium | reverse complement strand
AAACAACACGTATATGCACATCGTCACGTCCTGTGACGATATCTCCGTTTATGTAAACCACATCGCCTATGTGAAGGGAATCTATGTCATCCTCAGTGAACGGCGTTGTAAGGATGGTCTTTCCGTTTATGGTCTCTTTCATTACGATACGCCTTTCGTTTTTACTGCCTGTACGTGAATCCGCTGTGCGTGTCTGTGGCAAAGCTGAGATCGCTTCCAAAGGTTATATGACCCCTGCGGTGGGTCCAGCAGCCGAAGCTGACGGCAACGCCGATGGTCGCTGTATGCCTAACAGAGTACTCAATATTGACTCCCATTACTGAGCTGTTTCCGCCGAGTCCCTGAGGACCGATGCCTATCTTATTGATGCTTTCTTCGAGCATCTTCTCCATTGCCGCGGCCTTTTCGTTCGGATTGTGTGAGCCGACACGCCTCAATAGGGCATGCTTGGAGTGCATTGCCGCTGTCTCTATCGATCCTGCGACTCCCACTCCGACCAGAAGAGGAGGACAGGCATTCAGGCCATAAGACGTTATGCGTTCCATGACGAAACGGGCAATTCCTTCGTAGCCATCTCCCGGCATAAGCACCATGGCATGTCCCGGAAGGGAGCAGCCGCCGCCGGCAAGATAGGTATAGATGCTGCAGCTGTCGCTGTCAGGTACTATGTTCCAGAAAATGGCAGGTGCGCCCGGCCCTGTATTGTTGCCGGTGTTGACCTCGCTGAAAGGTTCAACTGCATTAGGCCTCAGAGGTGTCTCCGCCGTCGCCTTTATCACTGCGTCATGCAGTATGTCTTCCAACTGATGGATGAGCGGGAAACGGCTCCCGCATTCTATCATGAACTGCACGAGGCCGGTGTCCTGGCATGTAGGCCTTCCGAGCTCGGCAGCAAGCCGCATGTTTTCAAACATCATGTCATAGATGCTCAGCGCGGCAGGGTCTGTTTCGGCAGCTCTCATCTCATCGAGCTTCGAAACTATGTCGTCAGGCAGGTGAACGGCCGTATATCCTATGAAGGATGCCATTATATCCGTGAGTAGTTCTCTTTTGTTTTCAGTGCCCATATGAAGCCCTCCTGTCCGTCTAGTCTATTACAGAAACGGGCTGTTATCAAGGGCAGCAGAGGCTTGCTGCGAAACTGAAAGTTCATTAAGTTTGAGATTACAGCCATATTTGTGAATGTATAATAGTTGCATATTAATCTGCGCAAATTGCGGTTTATTACCGGGAAAGAAACTTTTCAGGCATGATAGTATTCAATAACGTAACAAAAAAATACGGCGACAATGTCGGACTTATAGATGCAAGCGTGCATATCAACAGCGGTGACTTTGTTTTCCTTGTAGGACCGAGCGGCGCCGGAAAAACGACGTTTATAAAGCTGATCCTCAAGGAGATAGAGCCGGACAGCGGAAAGATCCTTCTGGCCGGCAAGGACATAACAAGGATCAGGAAGCGCGAGGTGCCGAAGATCAGACAGAAGGTCGGCATGGTGTTTCAGGACTTCAGACTTCTCGAGAAGAAAACAGTCTATGAGAACGTAGCCTTTGCTATGGAAGTCCTTCACAAAAGCAGAAAGGAGATCAGGGAGAGAGTACCTTACGTGCTCGAACTGGTAGACATAGCTGACAAAGCTAAAAGGTATCCTGATGAGCTGTCAGCGGGCGAGCAGCAGAGAGTAGGCATCGCAAGGGCCCTTGTAAACAAACCGAGGGTGCTCATCTGCGACGAGCCTACAGGAAACCTCGACCCGATCACAGCTATGGACATAATGAGGCTCCTCGAGCAGATAAACGTAAGAGGAACTACCATCCTGATGGTCACTCACGCTAAAGATATAGTAGACAAAATGAACAAGAGAGTAGTTGCGATCGATCACGGAAGGATAGTTCGTGATGAAGAGGGCAGCTACGGATTCGAACAGCAGACTGAGCAGGAAGAAGATCTGTATGTTCCGGGCTTTACAACCTTCCTTGACCCGAATGAACTCAGGGCCGCGCAGGCAAAGATCAATCGCAGCAATGAAAACTTCAAGGGCAGAACGGTAACTATCCCTAACCCGGTCAGCTATGATGACAGCCTGGTAGACACCTATCTGAGCGGTGGGGAGGATATTTATGAGTAGATTTGGATATAATGTCAAACAGGCCTTTTCACAGATGGGGCGCAACAAGGGCATGTATTTCACAACTATACTTGCCATCACCGCGATGATGCTCATTCTCGGGCTTTTCTTCGTGTCATTTGTGAATGTAAACAATTTCGCCAAGTCCCTCGGCCAGGATTACAACGTGATCCAGATATATATGGCTGAAAACAATTCGCAGGAAGTCACTGAAGCTGTCGGAACAACACTTCAGAGCATCAACGGAGTTGAAAAGGTTGAGTATGTTTCCAAGGATCAGGCGCTGGAGACTCTGAAGGAAAGATGGGGAGATAACGGGTATCTTCTGGAGAACCTTCCTGAGAATCCGCTTCCGGACTCATATACAGTATACGTGACAGATAAGGACACGGCAAACAGTGTGGCAGCCTCAGCTCCGGAAATAAAGGGCGTAGATGATGTTGTATACTACCGTGACACAATAGAGAAACTGGCGCAGCTCTCGCATTTCATCGAGATGGGATCCATCGTGGCAATGGCATTCCTGGTGATAGTATCTGTCATCATAGTGGCCAATACCATAAAGCTTACTGTATTCAACAGAGAGAAAGAGATAGGCATCATGAAATATCTCGGCGCTACAAACTGGTTTGTAAGAGCTCCGTTCATGTGGGGCGGCATAATCGTTGGAGTGCTCTCATCTGTCATAGCGACAGGGCTCACATATCTGATCTATACAAAGATCACAGGCATCATAGGTTCTGATGTCACAAGGATACTCGCGGTGTCGATCGTACCGGCGGAACAGCTCACACAGGTGCTGCTGGCAATGTTCCTCGTCCTCGGTATTGGAATTGGCATGATCGGAAGCGCGATATCGATAAGAAGATTCCTCAATGTGTAGAATGGGACTAAACCTGATGAAAAGTAAGAAGAGATTCAGTTTAATTCTTGTATTCGTACTGATAGCCGCAATGTTTTCAGCGGCATACTCAACATCTCTTGCTGTGAGCCAGGAAGAGTATGACAAAGCTCATGAGGAGGCTAAGGCGGCTAAGGAGGCTACCGAAGCAAAGCGTGCTGAAGCCAAGAGCGCGGCAAAGAAAGCTGCTGAAGCTGTCGCAAATTTCGAAGATGCGGAGAAGCAGCTTGAGGTGCTTGCGGGCGATATAGAGAACAAAAAGGTTGAGATAGCGAATACAGAGGCTCTGATAGAGAATAAGATTGCTGAGATCGAGGCTAAAAAGGCCGAAATGAAGGCCAAGGAAAAAGAGATAGAAGAACAGAATAATGCTCTCAACAACAGACTGACAGCAATGTATAAAAACGGTAACGCGGGAATGCTGGACGTTCTGCTCAATTCGGAGAGCATGGAAGACCTTCTGTCGAATGCAGGCATGGTCAGCAGGATACTCGACAGTGATGAGCAGCTTCTGAAGAAGCTTCAGAAGGATTATAAAAAACTGAAACAGCTCAAAAATGAGCTTGAGGCTGAACAGGCTGCCCTTGAGGCTGAACGCGCTGTCCTGGAGGATCAGCAGATAGGACTTGAGGCCAAAGAGGTCGAGACAGAGGAACTCAAAAAGAAATATCAGAAAGAGGCTGATGAGATGCATGCACTGCAGGCTCAGAAGGAAGCTGAAGCAGCTGAGATGGCTGCTGATGCTCTGCAGAAACAGCTCGAAGCTGAACGCATGATAGTAGATGCCGGCGGAGAAGTCGACGTTGCTCCGGGAGAATATGCATGGCCTACGGCTTCAAACTGGGAGCTTTCCGATAAATACGGGTGGAGAATATGCCCGTTCCATGGACGTGAGTTTCATAACGGTCTGGATATAGTACTGACCAGCGGAACAAAGGGCGCGCCGGTATACGCCATTGCTGACGGTTATGTAACCAGAGCTTCATGGTATGGCGGATACGGAAACTGCATACAGTATGCTGTCGGAAACGGATACAGTGTTCTCTATGGGCATCTCAGCGGTTATAATTGTAAAGAAGGGCAGTATGTCACTAAAGGCAGCGTTCTTGGATACATAGGAAGCACAGGAGCTTCTACAGGGCCGCATCTGCACTTTACGGTATTCCAGAACGGCAACCATATAAATCCGTTTTCACTTTACTGATCTAAGTCAGATATCAGATGACCATACACTCAAAAGTACTTGAAATAATTGAATCACGCGGGATCGGAGAGGAGATGCTTGATGAATTCTTCTCTCCGAAACCGAGACTGGCGTATGATCCATTCCTGCTCGCTAACATGCGCGAAGGAGTGGATTCTTTGCTAAAGGCGGTCGATGAGGGCAAACGCATAGTCATTTATGGTGACTATGATGTTGACGGCATCACTTCGACTGCTCTTTTAATGAAAGTATTAGGATCGCTGACATCAAATGTTTCGTATTACATCCCGTCAAGACTGGACGAGGGCTACGGACTGCACAGGGAGTCTATCGACAGAATACGTGAAAGAGGCGGAGAATATATAGTGACAGTGGACTGCGGCTCATCATCTGCTGAAGAGACTGCGTACGCGCATTCCCTCGGGATCGAAACGCTGGTTACTGATCACCATAACATGAGTGATCACCGGGCGGAGGGAACAATAATCAACCCGAAACTTCCGGAAGACAATTATCCGTTCAAGGGTCTGGCAGGAGTAGGTGTAGCATACAAGCTGGCGCTTGCCGTTGCCAGAGAAAGAAGTATTCCCGGGCCGCTGATGGCAGAAATGCTCGAATTTGCCACAATAGGCACCATTGCTGATATAATGCCTATGACCGACGAAAACCGCACGCTGGTAAAGTGCGGCCTCAGAAGCATTCACCTCGGATGCCGCAACAAGGGTATCCGTGAACTGATCGACAGATCTGCTCTCGACTACAGGACTCTCAAGGCAGGTGACATATCGTTTGGGATAGCACCTAAGATCAACGCTTCAGGAAGGCTGGGAGATGCCTCTCTGGGAGTA
>CADATR010000130.1 GCA_902790885.1 uncultured Eubacteriales bacterium | reverse complement strand
TTACACGCACATATTCCCTGTGCTTGAGCGAAGATACCAGCCGCCTTGAGAGCACCGCCTCTATCCTGCGGTCGTGCGACTCCCTGAGACCCGTAAAGGACCTCAGGACCGGGCACACGAAGCTCTCGACTGCCAGATACGCTGACACCGGATAGCCCGGTATCCCTATAACCGGCTTGCCGCATGCCTTCGCCAGAATGACAGGCTTGCCCGGCTTCATCGCCACTCCGTGGATGAACACCTCTCCTATCTCCCTGAGGATGTGCACGGTGTAGTCCTCAGTGCCTGCGCTCGAGCCGGCGTTCACGAGCACCATGTCGTTCTCATCCAGCGCCTTCAGCACGGCCGCCTTTATCTTCTCATAGTCATCCCCGACTATGTCATATCTGTGCGGCACGCCGCCGTTTTCGCGCACCATGGCCTCGAACATCCTCGAGTTGGATTCGATTATGTCCCCTTCCTTCGGATCTTCGTAAGGCTCCACTATCTCGGTGCCCGTCGGTATGATCCCTACTTTCGGCTGAGCGTAAACGGATATCTCCGTGACGCCTCCCGAAAGCAGCACGCCGATGTCTATCGGACGTATGCGGTGGCATCTTGTAAGTATCATCTCGCCGGCTACTATGTCTTCGCCTACAGGCCTCACATGCTCCCAGGCGTGAGAAGCCGCACGTATCACCATGCCATCAGCAGTCTCCTGCGTATCCTCGGCCATGATGACGGCATCGTAAGGCCTTTTGACGGGGTCTCCCGTGTCTACGATCTTATAGTCATCGCCCGGCTTCAGTGTGAGCGGCGCCGCTTCTGAAGCGCCCTCCGTTGCAGAGGACACTACTGCTATGCCATCCATCGCCGCCGAATTGTATAGCGGAGAAGAGTACCTGGCATATACCGCCTCCGACGTGACCCTTCCCAGGGCGTCGATCACGCTTATGACCTCCGCGCGCGGCTCAGCAGCATCGCCCAGAGCCTCCATGTATATCGCCTTCGCCTCCTCAACAGGCGTGGTCTTAAGATAAAGGTTCCTTTTCATATCGTTACCTCCAGAGGTGTACTGTGACTGTATCTCCCGGTCTCATCCCTTCAGTGTTCTCGCTCATCACAAAGTATCCGTCAGACGCGCTCATTGGGGATATCATCCCCGATCTGGCAAATACCGGCACGGCTTCAGGCTCATCCCCGTCTGTCAGCCTTACAAGCTGGAATGTCATCCGCCCCGGCGCGGCAGGAATATTAGTATCAAGCTTTGCTTTTATCTTCAGCCCGCCGTCATATCCTGTAAACTCATGCCACAGCCATATCAGGACCTGCTCATATACCATCAGAGCTGCTGCCGGATGCCCCGGAAGGCCAATGTACAGCGTGCTGCTGGCACTGTCATATGCCGTGATGGTAGGCTTTCCCGGCTTTGCAGCGATGCCGTGTGTGAGCACTCCGCTGTCAGCAGCCTTGCCTATGAGTTCTGCCGACATGTCCTTCTTTCCCTGGGAGCTCCCTCCCGACATGACGACCAGATCGCTGTCCGCCTTAGCCTCGTCTAGCGCTTCTCCGATCGCCCTGCCGTCATCTTTCAGTGACAGCATCCTTACGACAGTGAATCCTTCTGCTGCGCTTCTCGAAGCTATCGTATATGAATTGATATCGCGTATCTGCCCCGGGCCCGGCGTCTCGTCCGGTCCCACAAGCTCGTCTCCCGTGGATATGACCGTAACGCGCCAGGGCACGATCACCGGTACCGAAGAGATACCCGCAGCCGCAAGCACTCCAACGTCCTGAGGCCTGAGTTTACGCCCCTTTGGAAGAAGCAGGCTGCCCTCCGCAACGTCCTCTCCTATCTGCACCACGTTCTCTCCCGGAGCGGCAGACTTCGACACAGCCAGCATTCCGTCTACGAAAGCCTCGCAGTACTCGATCATCACTACCGCATCAGCGCCGTCAGGCACATATCCGCCCGTCGGCACGTAAACGCAGCATCCGGGCTCAACGGTGAGTCCTGATGAGTCAGTGCCAAGCAATACCTCTCCGCTTACCTTCAGCATGGTAGGTATCATGTCTCCCGCTGCGCCTACATCCGAGCTCCGTACAGCGTAGCCGTCCATTATCGACCTCCTGTACGGAGGGATGTTTTCTTTCGAAAATATGTCTAAAGCAAGGATGCGCCCTGCCGATTCAGTGAGACTGACATCCTCCGTTACCGGCATCAGTCCACCGCAGCGTTCCATGAGCTTTTTCCTTGCTTCACTTACCGTATCTACAGTGAGAAGTTTCATTTTTTACGATCCTTCCCTTCTCCATATGATGCACCTTATCGAACAGATCATTCATCTCATCCCACTGATGGCTCACTATGAGCCAGGTGGATCCGTCCTCGCGGTGCCTTTCCATTATTATCTCCTTGAACAGGGCCTCACTTTCGGCATCGAGATTCGACAGCGTCTCATCCATAAGGACCATCCTCGGTCTGAAAACTATGGCTCTTATGAACGACAGCTTCTGCCTCTCTCCGCTCGACAGGCTGCCCGCGTACTGGTCCTTAAGATCCAGCAGGCCGGCGCGCTCCATCAGCGCCTCCACCTCATCGCGGCTGATATGCTCTCCCCTTATCTTCAGAGGATAGACTATATTGTCATATACGCTCTTATGCATAAGGTAAGGACGCTGGCTCATCATGGTCATGTCGGTCATGCTCAGGCCTTCATAATCTATCGTGCCCGAATCAGGCGGCACGATGCCCATTATGAGCTTGAGCAGCGTAGTCTTGCCGCAGCCGTTCGGTCCCACAAGTCCGTGTATCAGGCCGCTTTCTATTTTAAGATCTTCTATGTACAGATCCGTTTTTCCGATTTTCTTGCGGAGATCAGTAATTCTCATCGCGGATCTGCTCCTTTCTTACATAGTCACCCAGTGTCTGCAGTATGAACGCCATGATCAGGAGCAGGACTCCGAGGCCTATGCCCTCAGAATATATGCCCTGGCTCTTAAGAAGCGAGATCATGGTGGTCATCGTTCTGGTATGGCCCTTTATATTGCCTCCCACGAGCATGACAGAGCCCACTTCGCTTATCGCCCTTCCGAAGCCTGTAATGATGCAGAAATATATCTCATTGCGGAGCTCGCTTATTATGAGCCTGTCTGTCTGTTTTTTATCTGCGCCCATCGTTTTCGCGAAGGCGCGTATCGCCGGAACAGCGCTTTCTGCATACGAAAAGACCATACCGCTTATAATAGGCGTTATGATCAGTACCTGAGCGAGCACCATCCCTCTGACCGTAAACAGAAGCGACAGAGGGCCAAGAGGCCCTCCGCGCATCGTAAGCAGGTATACCAGCAGTCCTATTACGACAGGCGGCACTCCCATGAGCGTCCTGTTTATCCTTACGACTGCCTTTTTACCTGTAAAATCGTGGTTCTGAAGCCACAGTCCGATCGCCACACCCAGCACCGCGGATATGAGCGTGGACGAGAAAGCCATCTCAAATGTGACCCTGATGGCGCTCAGCACAGCGGGATTCGTAAATACTCCGCTGAGCCACTCTCCCATTTTTAGTTGTCAGTACCTGCGTTAGGTGTGAACAGAGCCTGTCCGTATTCCTCTACGCCGTACTCAGCGATCAGCTTCTGGACTTTATCGGATGTGATCCACTCGATGAAAGCGTTGGCTGCCTCGTTGTTTACCTCAGGATACTTCTCAGGATTTACAGCGATAACGCCGTACTGGTTCAGAAGCTCCTTGCCGCCCTCGCAGATGATCTCGAGAGTGTATTCGTTCTCGGAATCCATCGACTGCTTGAGCCATGTGCCTCTGTCTGTAAGGCAGTATGCCTCTTTTTCGTTAGCCATGGTCAGAGTAGCTCCCATGCCCTGTCCGGATTCCATGTAGTTAGGGTTAGAGGAAGGATCAATGCCGAGATCTTCCCAGATCTTCTTTTCCTTCTTGTCCGTACCGGAATCATCACCGCGTGATACGAACGGAAGCTGCTGATCGTTGAGAGCTCCGAAGAACGCAGCAACGTCGTCAGTCTTTTCAAGCGGCTCAATAGGGCCTACCACGACAAAGTCGTTGTACATTACAGGGAATCTCTCGACTCCGAATCCGTTGGCGACGAATTCCTCTTCACTTGCCTTGGAGTGAACGAGCACTATGTCGACCTGTCCGTCCTCGCCCATCTTGAGGGCTTCGCCTGTACCTACTGCAGTCCACTGAAGATCGATACCCGTATCCTCCTTGAAGAGCGGCTGCAGATAATCGAGCAGTCCTGTGTCCTCAGTGCTTGTTGTCGTAGCCATCATCAGTGTTCCGCCTGTCTCCTCCTCTACAGGTGCAGCCTCTTCTTCGCTCTGTCCTCCGCCGCACGCAGCAAATGAAAGAACCATCATTCCGCTCAGCAGAAGCACCAGTAATTTTTTGATCTTCATCCTCAATCCTCCTGATTTTCAATAACTGTTATTGTTTATTTATCTGAAGCGCATCCATGCGGACACGCAATCGATATCTGCATTACGGCCTCGCGCACTCACCGTCACGGCCGAGCATGATCTCCAGTCCGTGCTCAAGCGGACCAAGCAGGAATTCAAGGCACTCCCTTACCGCCTTAGGGCTTCCCGGGAGATTGATGATAAGAGTCTCATTTCTCATCCCTGACGTCGCTCTCGAGAGCATGGCCTTTGGAGTCTTGGTCATGGAATATGCTCTTATCGCTTCGGAGATCCCCGGAGTCATGCGGTCGCACACATCCTTCGTTGCCTCAGGCGTTCTGTCGCGTTTGCTGAATCCCGTGCCTCCGGTCGTAAAGATCACGTTCACCTGTCTCTGGTCGGCAAGCCTCATGAGCTCCTTCTTGAGCAGAGCCGGTTCATCAGGTATCAGAACGCCCTCTATGACGTTATAGCCCGCCTCTGTGAGTATCTCGCCTATCAGCGGACCGCTTTTGTCTTCTCGCTCTCCTGCTGCTCCCTTATCGGAAAGCGTTACCCAGGCAGCGGTGAATGCCCTGTCAGGCGCAGCCTCTATCATCTCGATGGTATCGCCTGCCTTTACAGTGCCGCCCTCGATCACCACGGCGAACACGCCTTCTCTCGGCATGATGCAGTCGCCTACCTGATGA
>CADATR010000129.1 GCA_902790885.1 uncultured Eubacteriales bacterium | reverse complement strand
GGAATCAGTTTCTATGTGGATTCTTCCACATCGTCTATTGAGATTGATGTGTCCTGGGGTGACTATTATAAAACCAAAGATACCGTCACTGATGAAGAGGGTAATGAGAAGCAGGTCACCTGTTATAAGCGCATCCCTCAGAAAGAGACAGTACATATCGAGTTCTCTGATGTCCATCTCTTCGATCTGCTCACAGGTAAAACATCCAAGCATTGCCCTTACGTAGTTGACGTTGTTCATATGCCCGCCTCTGTCGATGTCCACAGACCGTATCCGATATTCACCCAGAAGTTCAGCATCATCAAAGTTCTTGCCCATCCTCGTGAATGGCACGTCATCAGGCGGCGCTATGCTGAAATCGGAGTCAGGATAAAAATCCGCCATGTGTCCCGGTCTGAAGTCCTCTCTCCTGAGTGCCGCCCAGATGCTTCGTACATAAGCGAGCTGCTCTCCGTCCTTCATAAGAGCCCAGTCTCTTTCGCAGCTCACCCTTTCGGCAGGCTGTATCCAGGTTACCGACTCAAGCAGTTCCTGTACCTGGGGTCTCCTGTTTATCCTGAGTCTTGTCTTGGAAACTATCCAGAACAGTCCTCTTTCTTCAAGTGCGAGAGCTCCTATGCCGACAGACCCGGCGTGGATGCCTGCGGCATCCTGGAACATATCGAGCATGGCCGGTATGCTCATGAGAGAATTCCGGTCGCACATGCTCGGCATGGCTCTCACCTCTGAAGAGCGGCTGCATTCCACCTTGCTCATACAGCCTTCCTTTCGGAATTTCTGTCGATGAAATACTTCACCGCTCCAACCATACCCGCATTATTGCCTAAGGTGACAGCCTCGACCCTGAGATCTGCCGCCATATCTGGCGTTACGGTTTTGAGCACCTTTTCGCGTACCGGTTTTACGAGGAGCTCCTCCTGTGCCGAAACGCCTCCGCCTATCAGGACTACCAGAGGATCGAAAATGTGTACCAGTCCGGTTATGCCTGCGGCGATCTCATCCGTCCACATATCAAGAGCGTCAAGAGCGCCTTTATCACCTGCAGCGGCAGCCTCAAACACCTGTCTGCCGTTGGTCCAGCTGTGACCCGCTGCCTGCGCCATCCTTACGAGCGCCCCTGTCGAGGCGAATGTCTCGTAGTGAGAGCTCCACTTATCCTCTCCGTTCATCAGAAGTTCGGCGTGTGTCGGAAAATGGCCGATCTCTCCGCCGAATCCATGCGCTCCTTCAATCAGCTTTCCGCCGGATATGATGCCTCCGCCGACTCCTGTGCCCAGCACGACGCAGACAACGTCACTAAGCCCTTTAGCGGCTCCGGTCCAGTCTTCTGCGAGAGCGACGCAGTTGCCGTCATTGGCAACAGTCGCACCGATGCCGTACCTCTCACGGAGAGGAGCAGTGACCGGAGTAAACGACCAGTTCGGAACATTTCCGCCGTTCTCAGCTATGCATCCCTTTGCCGTATCGATACAGCCGGCGGATGAAACTCCGATGCCCTCAAAGTCAGAAGCCTTAAGCCCGGTTTCTTCAAGAAGGGCATCGATGCCCTTCATCATGGTCTCCATTACGGGCTCGTTTCCGCTTCTGTCAACAGGCACTTCACGGCGCATGCTCACTTTTCCGGCATCATCCACGATACCGATCTTTATGAATGTGCCGCCTACATCTATTCCCAGATACTTTTTGTCCATTTTTCTATATGATCTCCAGCATTTCGATAGTGAAGTTGAGAGGCTTGCCTGCCATCTCGTGGTTGCAGTCAAATGTGATGTTCTCGTCATCAAGGAACGTTACCAGAGCATCGAAAGGTCTTCCAAGTTCGTCCTGAAGCATCACCTTGTCGCCCTGCTCAATGCCTTCGAGTCCCTGTATTGAAGCCTTAGGCACGGTTATCACCATGTTCGGATTAGGCATGCCATACGCGTCTTCAGGCTCAAGATGCACATCGATGACATCTCCGACTGCCATCTCGGCAACCGCCTTGTCGAAACCTCTGATCATGTCTCCTGCACCGCAGACGAATTCAAGAGGCATGCCGCGGTCGTATGAAGCATCAAACTGTGTTCCGTCGTCAAAGGTGCCTCTGTAATGTACCTTTACTCTCTTTCCCACATTGGTGCCTTCGAAGAAATAGAAAGGTTCCATCTGAGACATTCCTCCGCATCCTGCGCATCCGGCACAGTCCTGTGGGCTGCATCCTTCTTCGCCGTGGCTGTGGTCATGTCCGTGCTCGTGATCATGGTGATCGCAGTTTACGCCTGTGTTGACCAGCTCGCCCGCAAGGTATGCGGCAACTGCCTCATCCGTGTTGCCTTCAGCGCCGGCGCATACCTCGATGCCTGCCTCCGCGAGAGCGTCCTGAGCGCCCTGTCCCATTCCTCCGCAGATAAGCACATCTATATCGCAGTCTTTCAGCAGCCATGCCAGAGCCTCATGCCCTACACCATTTGAGCTCATTACCTCAGACGAAATAACCCTTCCGCCCTCCACTTCATAGACCTTGAAATTTTCAGCCCTTCCAAAGTGCTGAAATACATTTCCGTTATCGTAAGTGACAGCTATTTTCATTAATTGTTCCTCCAGCTTTATCAGAATCCTAAATTATCATCAACAAGGATAACATAGATCCTGTCGTCATGTCTCGAATATCTTGTGATCATAAACTGACAGCATATCGTGTCAGGCGATTTGCAGTCCATGCAGGAGCCAGTCTTGCAGCAAGGAGTGTCAAGGCCGAATCTCTGGGCATTGACCGGAGCCGCGATGTTGCGCGCCCTCTTCATGGCACTGTCCACATCCCTGCAGACTTTGTTCATACCAACGATGAAGACCACTTTCCTCGGCCCGAAGGCTATGGCAGAGACCCTGTTGGCATTGCCGTCGATATTTACAAGCACGCCGTCTTCTGTCATCGCGTTGCAGCTTGCCAGAAACACGTCCACGTCGTACGCTGCCAGAGCCGCCTCACGCTTGTTTTCCGCCAGATCCCTGTCTATAAATCTGTAATCGCCTACTTTCAGAGCATCAACAAGGCCGATCTCTCTGGCACTGACACAGCCGCCCATGGTCACCGAGCTTTTTTCAGGTATAAGGCCAAGGGCTATCTGCAAAGCCTCAGCTTTGCTGTGAGCATAGAAGCCCTTCATGTTTCTTGACTCAAGGCCTTTGATGATCTTCTTTGAAAGCAGATCGTTTCTTTTTGTAATCATCTCGTTCATCTCATCCCCCGTTGCTTTATGTCCGATGCCTGCTAGATCACGCTCCTGCGGGTCTCAACATCCACTTTGATGGCGTCGCCTGTATCCGCGGCTTTGCGCCCTTCCTTGCTTGTCTCCTCGCTCAGGCACGGATCGATCTCCTGTTTTTTGACCGGCTTTGCCGACTTGTCGACAGGTGTGGAATCGCCTATGCCGAGTGATTCGGAAACAACGCCGAGAGTCGATACCACTTTGCTGATATCGGTCGGCATGTATATCTTGGTCGCTCGGCCGTCCGCTACATCTCTCAGAGCTTCGAGTCCCTTAAGTCTCAGAACGCTCTCATCGATATGGGCTTCCCTGAGCTTTTCAAGACCCTGGGCCTGAGCCTCGTAGACAAGTCTGATGGACTCTGCCTCACCCTGAGCCAGCGCTATCTTAGCTTCTTTTTCAGCTTCCGCTGCCAGTACCTTCGCTCTCTTGTCACCTTCTGCTCTTGATACTACGGATTCCTGATGAGCCTGTGCTTCGAGCACAGTCTGACGCCTTTCACGCTCTGCCCTCATCTGCTTGGTCATGACCTCCTCGATCGCCGGAGGCGGATCGATGTTTTTGAGTTCAACTCTGTTTACCTTGATCCCCCACGGATCTGTCGCCTGATCAAGGATCGCTTCCATCTGGCTGTTGATGGTTTCTCTCGAGGAGAGCGTAGTATCGAGCTCCATTCCGCCGATGATGCTTCTGAGCGTTGTCGCCGAAAGATTCTGCAGACCCGCTATAGGGTTTTCCACTCCGTATGTGTATTTCTGAGGGTCGAACACCTTCGAGAAAACTACGGAATCTACCTTTACGGATACGTTATCCTTTGTGATGACCGGCTGCGGCGGAAAATCGAAGACCTGCTCCTTCAGCGAGATCTTGTTTACGATATTGTCAATGACAGGGATCTTCACATGAAGCCCCGCATACCAGACTGTTCTGAATTTGCCAAGCCTTTCAATTATGTAGGCGTGCTCCTGCGGAACGATCCTTATGTTTGCAATGACTATCCACAGAAGAAAGATCGCTATCGCTAGATACCAAATTCCTGATGTTATCGACACAATTATTCCTCCTATAGCAAAAATGCCTGTAAGTAAAGAACTAAATGACTGAGATGAAGCTGCCGGTCTGGCCTGTATCTGCCTGCCGGCTGGTCTGTTCAGATTGTTCATACTGAAAGCCTCCTCTGTTTTTTGATCGATAGTATTATATCACTGATTGGTCCGGTGTTATTCACTTATTATACGTAATGGATCCTTCCCGCGTCGAATCTGTCCTGCTGTTTTCTCTCTTCATCAGGATATCCATACGGGAATATCGCAAAGACTCTCAGCGTATCAGGGATGCTGCAGTCCTTCCTGTATACGGATACGATCGCCGCAGGTGCGTTCTTAGTCATTCCTGCGTAAGGGCTTACATATGACAGCGCTTCGAGTTTCGCCTTGTCCGTGACGACGTAGAATTCCCATGGCTGCTGGTTTGCCGCCGACGGAGCCTGCATCGCCGCCCTCAGGATGGCCTCCGTTTTGGCCTTTTCGACCGGTCTGTCCTGATACTTTCTTATGCTGACCCTGCTGTAAAGATTGTAGTCTGAAGGCGCGGCGGCGGAATATCCCTTCCATGCAAACAGCGCCGGCTTTGAATCATCCCCGAAGATCTTCTCCACCCTGCATGAGTAAAGAGTATGGTTTCCGGTCTGCATGGTGCCGTCAAGTGTGACCGCAAACGCCACTCTTGTATCCTCCGGTATCTCAACACTGCAGCCTTCAGGCTTCTGCATCGGGATCGGATACTCAGCGAGTTTATCTGTCCTGTTTCCGCTGCTTGAGCCGAACTTCATGATCTGCTTCTCAAGCGACAGACCCGGAGTCGCTATCACCGCACGGCCGGTGAAAAAATGATACCGGCGCCAGGCTTGCAGTGCCGTCTTCCTTTTCGGTGCATACCAGCACGAGGGGATTAGGCGATGTAAGCCTGAATGCCTGACTTGAATTTATCTCCTTCAATTGTCTCCTCCTTTATTCTGCTTTGCTGACCTTGAAAGCCTGTACAGCTCTTCAGTTGCCAGTTTGGCCTTGGCCACAATTGCGTTTTTGTTTTTCGGGAAACAGTAATACTGCACCTTAGGCGTTCCGATGGAGATCATGTCGCGCACCAGCGTGGTATCGGCCATAAATTTGCGCGTCGGTATGCAGCAGGTCCTTTTCAGAGGATCTTCACCATCACCGGATATTCCTCCCGGTCAGGCATATATTTTATCTTCATTCTGTCACCCACCTTGAATGTATGGTCTCCCGGATTGCTGAGCATCGCCTCCACTGTCCGGCCGTTATGATCAGTATAAGTGATATAGTATTCTTCCGTAACGTCGTTCTGTACCCATGTTTCTCCGGTGTTGCTCCACTCATGCAGTTCGATGCGCGAAACCACCGCGTCCGTTTCTATTCCTTCTTTTTTTGTCTTTTTCGTAACAACAAATGCCCATACACCGCCTGCAGCAAACGCTGCCAGTAATATTATTACTATGATCTCAAACATGTTACGCCTCCTGTCAGCAACTATCTTAGGTCTGCCGAACTACATCAGCGGAGATATCATCTTGGCAAGTCTTCCGGTCAGCTTGTACATGATAGTCTCTTTTTTGATGCTTTCATCAGTAACTTCTCTGCACTTTGCGAGAGTATCCTGAAAATCCGCTTCGATTTCAGGGATGCAGTCCGTCTTATACATATATGTCGCACACTCGAAGTGATGGTAAAGGCTCCTGTAATCGAGATTTATCGTCCCTACTACAGCCTTGATGTCGTCACTGACGAATACCTTGGCATGAACGAATCCCGGAGTGTATTCGTATATCTTCACTCCCGCGTCATGCAGCACTTTGTAGTGAGTCTTGGCAAGCGAGTACGCGATCTTCTTGTCAGGTATGCCCGGAAGTATCAGCCTGACGTCTACTCCTCTCTGAGCAGCAAAGCAGAGGGCGTTCTCCAGTTCTCCGTCAAGTATGAGATAAGGCGACATCATGTGTACATAATCTGTCGCGCGGTTGAGGATGTCCTTGTACACTGCCTCACCCGCTTTATACTTATCGAGCGGGCTGTCACAGTATGGCATTACATAGCCATGAGCATCCGCGTCTTCATATCCCGGCAGCGACAGCCACTTGTCATAATCCGCCTTGTCCGAACCGATATTCCACATCTGAAGGAACATCAGGGCGAAGCTCGCTGCCGCAGGCCCCTTGAGCATGACCGCGGTATCCTTCCAGTGGCCGAACCGTTTGATCCGATTTATGTATTCATCAGCCAGATTGACGCCGCCGTTGAAGGCGACCTTGCCGTCGATCACAAGTATCTTGCGGTGATCGCGATAATTATAATGCGACGATACGACCGGCCTGATCGGCGAGAATGCCTTGGCATGGATACCCTTTGCTTCAAGCAATTTGGCGTATCCGGCAGGAAGTGTCGACATCTCGCACATGCCGTCATACATCACCCGCACCTCGACTCCCGCCTTTGCCTTGCGTATAAGGACATCAAGTATGCGTCCCCACATATACCCCTCTTCAACTATGAAATACTCCATGAAGATATACTTCTCAGCCTTCTCGAGCTCCTCAAGCATGGCTTCGAACTTCTTCTCGCCGAGCGGGAAATATGTGACCTGTGTTTTGTCATAGACCGGGAAGCAGCCTGTCTTGTTAAGATATTTGCTGATATCGTCCGTTCCCGAGCCGTCATGCTCTATCTCCCTGATGACATTCTCCGGTTGCTTCAGCGCAGTCATGGTATCTTCTATCTGCCTTTTGACCATTTCGGTCTCCATGCGGTGTCCGATATTGGCTTGCGTCCACCATAACATCACAGCTCCCGGGATAGGGAGAATGGCGATAACCAGCATCCAGGTCAGCTTGGCGGAAGAATCCATGCTCACATTGAACAGATAGACTATCATGACAAACGTAAATATCCACTGAATATTCAGCAGTACCGGCAATTTTTCACTGAACTGCAGATATGCCATCACAGCGATCGCGACCTGCAGCACGAGCAGTATCGCGAAAATGAAAAACCTGCTGAAGATGAGACGCAATATACCCTTTTTTACCGGCTTTGCCAGACTTACTATATTAACATCGTTATCCATTTTTTATTAGATTTCTCCTTCTGTGTTTTATTAGCCGAAATACAGTGACACCGCCTGAAAGTCATAGCAGCAGACATTCTCATCCATGGAATTCATCTGCGTGATATATTCATTGAGGAACACCGCATCGAAAGGATATCCGTTTGCCTCAAATTCCGCCTCGCAATCAGGGCGGGTCATCTGGGCCTGAGTTATCTGGCAGCTATCCACATTTCCCTTGTGAGAACACCGTCTTCTATATCTTCAACAGTGTCCATTAAAGTAGTGTACTTGCTGTATGCGTAGTGTTTGAATCCGCACTTTTGCTGCACGCGGGCGGACTGAATATTCCGTAGGAAGTGACCGCAGAAGATCACATCCAGGCCGGCATCCTCGAAAAAAAATCTTATAACTTCCTGAACGGCTTCAGGCATCAGCCCCTGCCCCCAGTAGTCTTTTGACAATGCAAATCCTATCTCCATGCACTTCAGGCTGTCAAACTCCGGATACTCTTCAGCTCTGTAATCCTTAATGCCAACCGATCCGATCGCTTTACCATTATACTCGATCGCGAAAGTCTTCTTCCCGCTGCAGAATTGCTCAAGTATGCCGCGGGATTCCTCCAGGGATCCGTGATGCTTCCAGCCGGCCATTTCTCCGACACCTTCCACAGAGGCATACTCAAAAAAGTCATTCAGATCATCCATGCGCCAGGGCCGGAGGATCAATCTTTCCGTAGTCAGCACTACTCCTGTTATATCAATATCTGCGTTCATGCACACCTCTTGATCATATTACCTCTTCAGACTATAGTATATCCTTCAGAAGCTAAAACAGTCAGTGCTCTCTCATAGTTTTCTTCTTTTACAAGAATATAATCCGTATTGTAAGTCGATACCGCAAAGATCCCGATTTTATGCTCTGCGAGGATACCGGACAGCTTTGACAGGATTCCGATCAGCGAAAAATCGAGAACACCCTGAATACGGAAACCTCTCCATCCATCATCACGCTCTGCCGTGTTTTCAGGCGTATCCTCAGTTTTGCACACCAGTGATAATTCTTCATCCGTCTTCCCAATAAAGAAGAAATCTGCAGCTAAGTTTATATCCGACATCTCTGATACTTTACAGACTGTCAGTGCATAATCAATTTTCTTCAATTCCATCAGTATTCTCCTCCTCTGCATTTATGAATGAGGCGATATCCGTTATAACTTCCTCTCCGATATGTCTCTCCGTGTGCATGGACGAATGACCGCTTATCGTATATCCTCAAACCTGGATCAGATACCGCCTGACTCTCTTATTAAAATCTTTTGCCTGCTCATATACTCCGTGACTGTATCCCTGATAAATATAAATCCGGCTGCCATTGATCTTCTCTTTCAGCTCAAGAGATGCTTCAATGCCAAGCACTCCGTCCTGTTCTGCACCGATGATCAAAGAAGGGCATGTGATTTTATCAAGATCACTATATACATCATGATCAATGCACGACTTGCAC
>CADATR010000128.1 GCA_902790885.1 uncultured Eubacteriales bacterium | reverse complement strand
AGAGGAAATACTCTCAAGGGAGAACATGATGCGAGCGTACAAGCGAGTAGTCGCGAATAAAGGCGCAAGCGGAGTGGACGGGATAACGACCGAAGAGGTCAAACAATATCTCGTAGAGAATTGGGAGGATATCCGCGAACAAATCCGAAACCGCAAATACAAACCTCTGCCGGTGCGTAGGGTGGAAATACCCAAGCCGAACGGTGGAGTGCGTAACCTCGGAATACCGAGTGTGGTGGACAGAATCATTGAGCAGGCAATAGCGCAGAGACTTACGCCAATAGTGGAGCCACTATTCAGTGACTACAGCTATGGCTTCAGACCAAGGCGCAGAGCACAGCAGGCAGTCATCAAACTGCTTGAATACCTCAATGACGGATACACGTATATCGTGGACATCGACCTCGAGAAGTTCTTCGACAACGTACCACAAGACAAGCTCATGTACCTTGTACACGGGATAATCGACGATGGAGACACAGAGTCGCTCATCCACAAATACCTCAAAGCAGGAGTGATGGTACAAGGCAGATATGAGGCAACGGAGAAAGGAACGCCGCAAGGTGGGAACCTCTCACCGCTCTTGTCTAACATCATGCTCAACGAACTGGACAAGGAACTCGAATCAAGAGGACTGCACTTCGTGAGATATGCAGATGACTGCATCATCGCAGTAGGCAGCAGCGCAGCCGCGAACAGAGTCATGCACACAATAACGAAGTGGATAGAGAAGAAACTCGGACTCAAGGTCAATGCGACCAAGACGAAAGTCACCAAACCGAGCAAACTTAAATACCTCGGATTCGGATTCTGGAGGGACAGCAAAGACGGACAATGGAAAGCACGACCGCACCAGGACTCAGTGACAAGATTCAAGCGCAAACTCAAGAACCTAACCGACAGAAGCTGGTCAATCAGCATGGATGACAGAATCGGCATGCTCAATGCAGTCATCCGTGGCTGGATTAACTACTACAGGATGGGAAACATGAAAAATGCGCTCACAAGAATCGATGAACATCTGAGGACACGCATGAGAATCGTCATATGGAAGCAATGGAAGAAGAGCGAGAAGCGATATTGGGGATTGCGTAAGCTCGGAGCACCCGAGTGGATGGCAAAACAGTCAGTGGGATTTGGCGACCACTACCAAGCTGTCGCAAAGACAACAGGACTGCACCTCATCAGCAAAGAAATCCTCGCAATCAGCTGTGTAGATTATTATTTATTGGGTTGAACCGCCGTATGCCGAACGGCACGTACGGTGGTGTGAGAGGGGCTACGAGTTAGCCCCTACTCGATTCTGCACTGCGCGCCGGCTTTGGCACCATCGTGCCTCCGCGCATCAGCTCTAACACGGCATCCCGCCCGGCACCATGCCTCCATAGCTTACTCTTTTCATTATGCCAGCCTCACAGATATACAGATCATCAGCCAGTATGTCGCGCTCTTCCACGACAGAGCGGTTTGCTGACCTCACCAGATCTGCCAGCTGCTTCGGATCCTGGTCATCGGCCGCGATCAGGATGAGCTCATGAACAGAAGAGGGCAGCACATAAAAATCACCATCAAGCAGCTCCCGGAGACGGTCTATGACGCCCGGATAAAACAGAGCGCCGGCGCCCCAGAAAAATCTGGAGTTGGTAAGCACATACGCAGGCCCGGTATCGGCCGGCGCTCTTCCGCACTTGCTGTCAAGAAGATTGACGCAGCCTGTAGGATAGCGGGTGGCCGATTCGGCAAGATCCTGCAGCACAGCCGGGAATTGTTCGGCAGTGTTTTTAATAGCCATGTCAAAAAGTTCATCTGCTGTCACTTTGAAATCCTTGAGCAGGGCATTCGTAATGACTGCGCCGTATTCTCCATGGCCTGCCTCAGCGATAAACACGAACCCGCAGCCCAGCTCCCTGTGAGGGATCCCCTTCAGATATTCCCTGTTGCGCCCTTTATTCAGAAGCCGCACTCTCAGATTAGCGGTATCGTAGATAATATCAAGCGATCCCTTTGCCATCTCGTCCGCCATCCCCATGCTGCGGACCGCAGCCTCCACGACCTCATGGGAGAGGTCAGAAATAGGAGTTCCTTCCTTATACGCTTTATAAAAATCCTCCACATAGAAAGTCGGGGCGCAAAGAGAGCCTTCCTTTCTGAACAAGAGGCCGTTCAGAACTCCTCTCTGAGCCTTATTGACCTTCCGCTCCTCGATCATCATATCGAAGGGGCCGGATTCACACAGAGTGTTGCGGCAGTCTGAAATAAACTCCTGCTTAAAACCCATTAGATCCAACATATCTATCTCCTTTCCTTTGATCTGTCAAAAATAGGTTGTGTACTGTTTCCTTGTATTAGTGAAACTAAGATAATGACGCCAGAGGCTTAAGTTTTCAGTTATGTAAAATAGGTCATATTACGCTTGATATACATAACGGTTTTTTTCAGTTGTGTAGAACTGATCAAAAATTGCCTAACATACATAACGAAATATTTTCGGTTGTGTAAAATGAATCGAAATATGCTTAATTCACATAACGAAAGCACGTCGGATTGTGTATTTATTGACTGAATCGTGTTACCTGCAATAACAATTACGCAGTTTAGCAGGCCTGCGTTGTGTAGTTATTGCGACCTTTCTTTGTACGACAACAACTAAAGGCTTTGGCGACTCACCTAATTGTGGTGCTGTTCAGAATAGCGGGATTTACTACACAATTATTGCTGAATCCCTTCATATCTGACTCGCCGGAAAATGATATCTTTGATAGGACGGTCATCAAATCCTCCATTAGGAGAATCAAAAGTGAAGAAAACGTCCCTTTCCGGAATGTAATTATTGAGCCAGTACTTATAAACCGATTCGTTGAATTTATCTCTATATGAGGGAGAGCTCATCATGCCCTGGTGCTCTATAAAGATGACGGTTTTATAATCTCTTTCGGACAGTATTGTGAAATCCGGAAGCAAAAGAGAGCGCTTGCCGTTGAAAGTGATACGAAGCGGGCACTCATACACAAAAGTGACGCCCATTTCCAGGAGATAGTTATATATATCGGCCTCAGATTTTGAGCGCACCATAGTCCTGTCATGCGTCGGATGTATCAGGTCCTCAGGTTTGTAAGGTGGAAATGAAGCTTTATAGTTCTCCACGCTTTCCTTCCATTTCTCAGCAGTTTCTGAAGCGAATGAGCCGAGCCCTATTGCAGCATTTCGGTACATTTTGGGAAGCGCCGCATTGATATCATCGTATGTAACTGCGATGCTGCTGTTTATAAATTTTTCCACAACTGAGATTTCGCGCATCAGCTTCTTTGTTGATAATGACAGGTAGCGGGCCTCCTTGATCTTATTCACCTCTGAGTGTTTATCCGAGCCAATATATTTATACGTTCCTGTCTCCGGAATATAGACCGCATAGTAATTGACATTATTCTTGGTCTGCGTAATTTTAAGCTGTTTTGTCTCATAGCCCGGGAGCTGATCCAGCCGGTGCTGTTCATTCAGACACCGTGTCCGAAGCTCGCTGCGGTATGAGTTGAGGGTGGAGCGAATGTATTCATTCATGATGGAGCCTCACTTTTTGTAATTTCGATAAGTAACAATTGTTTAGCAGAATCAGCAGGAACTGCTGCCTGCCGCAGCAGGTGCCCTGACTCCCGCATATGCGACGATCCGAAGACCGTACTATGAGGAATGACAGCTGTGCCTGCGCCTGTAAGATCCCTCTGAGATAACAACTTGGCCTGCGCTTCAAAATCATCCTGAGGTAACAGCATGGTCTGTGCGTTGTAAAACCATTCTGGGAATGGCAGCCCGGTCTGCGCATGAGGGCGGGCTGCCTGCTGGGGGATAAAGCCAACTATTTAAATAGAGTTGTGCTGTGCGCTTACAGTAATCCAAACGGCCGCAGCCGGTCAAACTTCAGAAAAGAACAGGATTTGGCCAGCAAAGGCAGGGGCTGCGGCCATGTTTCGAACAGGCACCGTGAGTTTTATGTCGAAAATAGTGCAAAAAATGTCGGAAAAAGGTGTGCGCAAAGGCTTAAAAAAATGCTTGAAGTGACATGGTTATGACTGTAAAATATGGAGCACCATAAAGGAGGGCGGGGCGCTCAGACAGTGACAGCGCCCGCAGTTATGGCACAACTAAAGCTGAAAAGGAGATCGTTTTTTATATGATCGATGAATATATAAAGGCTCTGAAGGCCGGTGAAAAAGAATATAAGGCAAGGCTTGCGGCGGGGGAGTATCCGTACCTGACTTCGTTTGATGACGTATGCCCTGAGAACAGCACGCTCAACCAGAGGCACATCGGACTGGAGGAGATCCCGATTGAGCTGATCGCCGGCACAAAGACACGCGCCAGGCAGAATTCGTTCGCGCCGGGCTTCATGCCTCTGCTCGATGTCGATACGGAGTTTGCTGCGAAGTGGAGCAATCTGTATCAGGCGCAGCTCAGCGAAGGATTCAACAGCCCTATAAAGGTCTACGAGTACCTGCACAGGTTTTACGTGCAGGAGGGCAACAAACGCGTATCGGTGAGCCGCTTTCTTGAGATGCCGTCAATCACGGCCGATGTTACCCGCATCATGCCGGCGCCTGAAGTGCTGGCAGAGAATCCGGTCTATAAGGAATTCCTGGACTTCTACAGAGTCGCGCCGGTCTATGATATCGTGTGCGAGGAGCCGGGCGCCTACGCGGAGATCGCCGAGCTTCTCGGCAGAAGCATAGGCCCGGATGCTGAAGTCTGGCCGGAGGAGCTCGTGAGAGAGCTGAAGTCCGCGTACTGGAGATTCTGCAAGGTGGTGAAGACGCTCAACAGCGAGATACCGGGCATGGCCCTGGGCGATGCCTTCCTGGTATACCTGCGGATCTTTACGGGCGATGCGCTTACCGGGCAGCCCGACAAGGAAGTCGAAAAAAGGCTGAAGAAAATAAAAGGGGAGCTCCGCACGGCGCACAACAAGGACAACGTGTCCCTGATGGAATCCTCAGACGAAGCGGTCAACGCCGGCGGCCTGATCACAAAGGCCGAGAAGCTCGTGACCGGGCCGGACTCGCTCCTGAGCAAGGTGATCCCGGCTGTGTCATACTCTAAAAAGAACCCGCTGAAAGCCGCTTTCATATACGATAAAATGCCTGAAGCGTCCAACTGGTTTTCCGACCATGAAGAGGGGCGCAGGTATCTTGAGCAGACATACGACGGCATGGTCAGGACCCGGGCGCTGGTAGTCGACGGGCAGGCAGGCGCAGCCGCCGGAGCTGCTGGTGCTTCCGACAGCCGCTTTGCTGCGTTCGATGAGGCGGTACAAGCCGCAGTCACATGGGGCGCCGATGTGGTGTTCACGCCGTCGGTAAGGCAGATGGACGACACCCTCCGCGCGGCGATCAAATACAGCGGCGTAAAATTCCTCAACTGCTCCGTCAACCTGGCACGCCACGCTGTCCGCACTTACTATGCGAAGCTGTACGAGGCGAAATTCCTGGCGGGGATCGTTGCGGGCTCAGCCGCGGCTGCAGACGGCTCCCACCGCATAGGATACTGCTCGGGCATGCCTGTCTACGGCACGGTGGCCAGCATCAACGCGTTCGCTATAGGGGCTGCGATGGCTGACCCTGAAGTCAGCATCATTCTTGACTGGTCCGCCAAACAGGACGCAAACTGGTGGTGGAACATGGTAAACGACGGTATCCACGTGATGTCTGCGGTAAGCTCGCCTCACAACACTGACGGAAGCGCCGCCTACGGAGTCTGCTACGTCGAAAGGTGCGAGCCGGGGCAGGGTAACGACCTGTCGGGCATGTGCCGCATCACCAACCTCGCGACTCCTGTCTACAAATGGGGCAGGCTCTATGAGACGATCGTCAGGACAATCATAGACGGCACATACAGCTCCAGCGTTGTAGACAAAGAGGACAGGGCCACGAATTACTGGTGGGGAATGATCTCGGGAGTAGTTGACGTAGAGCTTTCGGATAACCTATCGCCGTACACACGCCGGCTTGTTGAGATACTCAGGCGCGACATCATAAACGGAAACATCAACCCGTTCGACGGAGAACTCCGGAGCCAGGATGGGATCGTAAGGCGCGAAGGTGATGCGCCTCTTACCAGCATGGACGTTATCACGATGGACTGGCTGAACGAGAACATTATCGGCGAGATACCGAAGATAGACGCGCTGGTCGATGAGGCCAAGGCGACCGTAAAATACAGCGGAGTAATGAAATCTAAGACCGGAGCCAGATAGAAGACGGCGCGGCGGCATGGCATCATGAAGATACTGTTGATTTCAGATGTTGAAGAGAGATTACTGTGGGATAACTGGAACGACGCGACAGCGCAAAGCCTCGCGGACGTCGGACTTGTGCTGTCCGCAGG
>CADATR010000127.1 GCA_902790885.1 uncultured Eubacteriales bacterium | reverse complement strand
GAAGAAGTTTTTGATCGCAGGAAACTGGAAAATGAACAAGACCTCAGCTGAGGCAGCTGCTTTTGCTGAAGAACTCAAAGCCAAGAACCTTCCTAACGCAAAGGATGTATGCGTACTGGCACCTTTTACTTCCATTGAGAAGCTCGGCAAGGGCCTTGAAGGCTCCGGTATCGGATTCGGCGCACAGAATGTTCACTTTGAGCCTAACGGCGCTTACACAGGTGAGATTTCGGTAGCCATGCTCCAGGAGCTCGGCATCGGATACTGCGTTATCGGTCATTCGGAAAGAAGAGAATACTTTGCCGAGACAGATGAGACAGTCAACAAGAAACTCAAGGTTCTTCTTCAGGCAGGAATCACTCCTATTCTCTGCGTAGGCGAATCTCTCGAAGTAAGAGAGCAGGGCGGCGAGCAGACATTCGTTGCCGGGCAGGTGATCGCAGACTTCGCAGACATCGCTGCTGCTGACGCTGCAAAGATCGTTATCGCTTACGAGCCGATCTGGGCTATCGGTACAGGCAAGACAGCTACTCCTGATCAGGCAGAGGAAATGTGTGCTTTCATCAGAGGAGTCGTTTCGGGCATCTATGACAACGCTACAGGCGACAGCATGCTCATCCTTTACGGCGGATCCATGAAGCCTTCGAACGCGAAGGAACTTCTCGAGAAGCCTGACATCAACGGCGGACTCATCGGCGGAGCAAGCCTGAAGGTGGACGATTTCGCTGCCATCGCTGAAGCTGCTGCTTCTCTGTAAAAGAAAGCTGTTTCATTTGACATATAGTTAAGTATTATGTTATTTTTAGACGTTCGGATATTCATCCGGGCGTCTTATATTTCAGTTAAGTTTTGGAGGACAAAATGCATACCGCTTTAATGATAATCCTTTTGATCTCAAGCCTTGTGCTCATCGTGAGCATTCTTCTTCAGACAAGCAAGAGCGACGGACTCTCGGGTTCGATCGCAGGCGGAGCGGAGCAGCTCTTCGGCAAAAAAAAGAGCAGGGGATATGACGCGCTTCTCGCGAAGATAACAACAGTCTGCGCGATCATTTATATCATCGTATCACTCGCTATCGTTGCTATATTTAATTAATTACCGAAAATTGCGTTAATATCGCAGCCGGAGATCACTAAATGCTCAAAATTTTAACACTGATCTGCGCTCTGACAGGTCTTCTGGCAGCTGTCTCTCTTGAGACATGGCTCAGGAGCCGTATCGTCAGAAACGGGACTTCTGCCGAATCATACGCGGAAGTCAAAAGCAGAAATTCAGAATTCTGGTCGATTCAATATTTGCCGCTTGTATTCATAATTGCGGTTTTTGCCGCGGTTCTGTTTGTATTTGTCGGGCACCTGAATGCCGCTGTCTTTGTAGGGGGAGCGGCTCTGTCTTTTGTTTCCGTTTTTGCAGGAGCCGCTACAGTGGTTTCGGGAAGCATCGCGTCTTCCTCGTCAGCTGTTTCGGGAGATATCAGGACTGCTCTGAAGACTTCGTACAGATCTGCTGCTGTCATGGGACTTGGTATTACATCGATAGCACTCATCGGCCTTGGCCTGTTTTTCTTTCTGCTTAAAAGAGATCAGCTTGTAGAACTTGTAGCCAGCTTTGCTCTCGGAGCTTCGGTCGTTTCGTTTATTCTGGGACTGTCCGGCACCACATTTTCAGGAGCTTACTCACTGACGGTGAAGAGTGATGATTTCACTGATTATACTGGCATGTTCATAGGAAGCGGAGCCGATCATGCAGAGACCTATATACTTTCCGCCTGCGCAGCCGCTCTCCTGTCAGAAGTAGCTGTAGAATCCTCCGGTCTGTTATCGACATTCTCAGCAACATCTGCTGCAAGATTTCCTCTTATCGTTTATGCCTGCGGAATAATCGCTTCGATTATCGGCATCATGATCTACAGGGGATACATAGTAAAAAGGCCTGATGCGGGTCTTACAGCAGGCAACATCGTGGCTGCTGTGATCGTCTCCGGCGCTTCTTTATACTTCAGTAATGATATTCTTCAGTCATATGTTTACGGCATATGTGTAGTGCTGGGAATAGTTGCGGCGCTCATTACCGGAGAGGCGTCCAGAGCATATTCTATCGACGGCATTATATTCAAACGCTTCCTTCCTGACAAAAAGAAGACGGGTATAAGCCAGTCCATGGTCTACAGCCTGTCCATAGGAATGATCTCAGTAATCATACCGGCAGTCCTGACGACCGCTGCAATTATATTATCCTATAAATTTGCCAGCTTCTACGGGATAGCGCTTGCAGCTGCAGGCATCAATTCCATGGCGGCAGTCAATCTTGCGGTGCGCGGATTCTCCATAAATACCGCCAGCGCTTCAGAGATCGCTTCTGTATGCGATCCTGACGCCGAAAGCCCGAATCCGGCTGACATGCTTCTGACAGCATCGGTCAACTCTGAATCCGTAGGCAAGGCGTACTCCGGTGTTGCTGCTTACATAACTCTTGTAGCAATGTATACGGCTCTTTCAGCAGTAGCAAACAATCCGGCAATAAACCTTCTGAGCACACCTGTATTCACAGGTATAACCATAGGCGCTGTTTCGGTATTCATGTGTGCCGGTCTCATAATACGATCCATAAGGCTTACCAGTCAGGTGCTCGGTGCAAGGCTCAGTGAGTCATATGCCACAGGAAAGCTCATAACTTCTCTCAGAGGCGGTCTGCCGCTGATCGTAGTGGCATTGATATCTTCGCTCGTGGCAGGCTTCTGCGGCGGAGTAAACGGACTTATTGCTTTCTCGTGCTCAGCAGCCGTGACCGGTATGTGTGTTATCTTTGCATTCAATAATGCCGGTAAACATTATGATAGAATGGCAACTGAGACACTTGGCACCATCATAAAATTCATGCTTGCAGTGGCTCTGGTATTTGCTCCGCTCTTTATGGAGTTCGGAGGCATCTTTTAGTGGCTGACCGCAGAGCTTGAATGACTTTCAAAGACACTCGGCGGCTCTGCATAAAGGCCGCCGATATTTGTTAAGCAATATATATAATCAGACAAGGATAGTTATGAAAAACAACAAGTACAGAATTTTTGTGATCAATCCGGGGTCGACATCGACAAAGCTCGCTCTTTTTGAGAACAATACGAAAATACTGCAGACGTCGGTGTCGCATGATGCTGAAGTTCTGAACTCATTTCCGACTGCTAACGATCAGCTTGGTTACAGGATGGAAGTGATCAGGAACTTTGTGGAGAAGAACGACATCGAGCTTGATAATATCGATGCCTTTGTCGGAAGGGGCGGCGGCTGCTATCCGGTGCCAAGCGGCACCTTCGAAGTCAACGATCTCCTGCTCAGCGATATAAGAAACAACGTAGGGCATACGATACATCCTTCAATTCTGGGAGTTCAGCTGGCTTACGAGATGCAGCAGAAATATGGCGGAAGACTCTTCATGGTAGATCCTATCTGTGTGGATGAATACACGGATGTGGCCAGAGTGACGGGAGTAAAGGGACTTGAGCGCCGGGCTGAATCGCATGCTCTCAATCTCAGGGGAACGGCGATGAAGCACTGCAAGATCCACGGGATCGATTACAGCAAGTCAAATCTCATCGTAGCTCACATCGATGGAGGGATCACAATAGCCGCACAGAAAAACGGCAGACAGGTAGACTGCAACCAGGGAGCAGGCGGTGAAGGACCGTTCACTGCTACCCGTACGGGTTCGCTTCCTCTTATGGAGGTTCTTGACTACTTCGAAGATCACACGATAGAAGAGATGCGGCATCTGTGCACAGGCACCGGCGGTTTCGTTTCGCACTTCGGAACATCAGACGCTGATGAAGTCTATGCGAGAGTGCTTGACGGCGACAAAGACGCTCAGCTCGTATGGGAGGCTCTCTGCTATAACATAGTCAAATATATAGGCTCCATGGCGGTAGTACTGCAGGGAAAAGTGGACGGCATCCTCATAACGGGCCGCTATACACGATTCCGCGGGCTTATAGATTATATAAGACAGTATACGGGCTGGATCGCGCCGGTATATATCTATGAAAATGAAGTTGAACAGGAAGCCATGTGCGCCGGAGCTCTCAGAGTCCTGAGGGGCGAAGAAGAAGCCAGGGTGTATACAGGCAAAGATATGATAAAATAATTCGAACATATTAAGATTCAAAGCTAAGGAGGGTAAGAAAATGTTGGAAAAGCTGGAGAAGATCCGTGAAGAAGGATTCCGGCTCATCGATGAGGCAGCGGATCCGGCAGCGCTTGAGGCTGTACGCAAGGAGCTTACGGGCAAAAAGAGCTCGCTGCAGGAAGTCCTCAAAAGTCTGGGCGGACTTGATCCTGACATGCGCAGGTCAGTCGGAATGAAGGCAAACGAGGTAAAGGGCCTCTTTGCAGAAAAAATACAGAAACGTCAGGAGGAGCTCATCGCGGGAGCGTCAGCGGTAGAAGGGGATATCGATCTGACTCTTCCTGGGATCGAAGTGAGCGGAGGCGCGCTTCATCCGATAACACAGATGTGCTACGACCTCAATGACGCCTTCAGATCACTTGGCTTTGAAATCTACAGCGAGGACGATATTTCGAGTGAAAAGTACGCCTTTGATAATCTTAATTTTGCTGCCGATCATCCGGCAAGAGCTTCAATGGATACCTACTGGCTCGAAGGTACGGAAAACAAAGGCGGCAGCGAAAGACTGTGCCTGCGCCCGCACCTTACAGGCGGTTCTGTAAGGTATCTGCTCGAGCACGGCGCACCGGCGAGATTCGTTTATCCGGGAAGGGTATACAGAAACGAGACTACTGACGCCAGACACGAGAGGGCTTTCTTTCAGTACTGCCGACGGGCAGCAACTGCTTTGGCAGTCAGTTTGAGAGAGTTCTTCCGGCAAGCTCGGTGGCTAACCTTTATCCTTTAAACTATAGCGGCAAGACAGACGAAAAGGGTTTTTACATCGGCAGGGATAAGTTCGGCACTAATATCCTTGTTGATTTTGACAAGCGAACAGAGGACAAGACTAACTCCAATATCCTTATACTCGGCAACTCCGGTCAGGGCAAATCGTATCTGATGAAGCTTTTGCTTTGCAATCAGCGTGAGGCCGGCAAGTCCCTCCTTATACTTGACCCCGAAAATGAGTATGAAGAGCTCACAGAAAACCTCGGCGGCACTTATATTGATATGATGTCGG
>CADATR010000126.1 GCA_902790885.1 uncultured Eubacteriales bacterium | reverse complement strand
TGGCCAGCGCCTTGATCTGCGCTATAGTCATTGCTGACAGTTCCTCTTCAGTGTATGCCTTGGCTGCCGGAGCAGCTGTCGGTGCTGCGGTTGTATGGGCAGTCGAGTTCAGCGTCCCTACTGCCCCGTTGTAAAAGTTACCTTTACGAATGCCTTGTCATTCTCAAGACCTGCGTCGAAGGTCTCAACGCCTGTGTAGATGACGTTAGCAGTCTTAGCCTCAACAGTCGGGAACACCTCCATAGGACCAAACTTGTTGGTCTTCAGAGCACCCTTGACGCCGAAGTATGCTACGTTGTCAGCAAGGTTGGAGTCTTTCTTTACCGAAGCTCCGTAGATTCTGCCCTGAACAACAGGATCGACCATTCCGCTAGGGATCATGATCTTCTTGTTATCAGCATCTACGATTCCGGCAAGGCCGTTCCAGATAGTCTTGCTGTTAGCATAGACGACTACCTCTCCGTTCTCATCGAGGAGAGACATGATGTTGCGGATCACTGCATCCGTATATGCCTGTGCTGTCAGGACGTTGGATGCATTGATCTTGACCTGTGCGTTTACAGACTCGCCTGTTGCAGGAGCTGTCCCGTCGAGTCTTGCGATAACAACTCTCTCTTCTGCTACCATGATGCGCTTGGAGATATCAGCAACAAGCCAGTCTTCAAAAGCATCTACGCTCTGGAAGGTCATTCTGCGTGTCATGATGGCATGCTTCTTGATGTCCACACCTGTCATGGTTGCAAGTACGAATGTATCCTGCTCGTCATCGTTGGCAACTGCTTCTCCTACTACAGCAGCATCGCCCTGAGCGATAGCAGTTCTGATCGGGAAGCTGAATACGCCCTCGATGGCAGTCTGGACGGAGTCCTCGATCATCGGAGCCTCAGCCTTCACTCTGTCAACGATCTTGTTCAGCATTGTAGTCGGAACTACAGCACCTGTGTTCGATGTCATGAATGTGAATGCTGATCTCTCCTCTTTGGTCATCTCTCCGAGGAAGTGATTGCCGTCTCTGTCGACAGCGAGGTTCTTCAGAAATGCGCTTCTGTACTCTGGTGAAGAAGCATTGTATGTTCTCTCTTCTGGCATTTTGGTTTTCCTTTCTTCGATATCTTCGGTTTTGACTTCACCCTTCTCGATGCCGCGGGCTTCGTCTGCTCTCTTTACTGCGGCTTCCAGTTCACCCTTGCGGGCTTTGAGCTCTTTGAGCTCCTCTGTTCTGAGGTCGATATCCTTAGGGTCTGTCAGTGATCTGACTTCTTTATCGATCTCAGCCATTCTCGCGATGATTTCATCCAGGCTCATGCCCTGGATCTTATCGATCATTTCCTGTGGCATTACTATCCCCTTTCTTTCTCGTATTCGTAACGTGCCAGAGCCAGGCTTACCGCCTTTCTGCTTTCCGCTTCATGTTCTGACCTTTCCGCGTCGAACAATCTTCTCGCACTGATTTCCGTGGCATCATATGCCGGTATATCAACTGCAGACACATCATAAAGCCTGTCGATCTTGGTGATCTTCCTATGGCAGCGCAGCACATACGGATCGTGCTCCTCCTCATAGGAGATTTCCCTGGCTTTGATAGTGAATGCAAATGACATCTTGTCTATGTTTCCGCGCTTGATATCGCGGTACAGCTGTCTGTGGCCTTCGTCATCGTCCCACAGCTCTGTCTCCATCTCGAGGCCCTTCGCCTTGTTCACATTCAGCTTGAGGCTGTTGTTCCTTGTCCTTGCATAGACGCGACCTCCGTGGTTGTAGTTGAATATGACGTCAGACATGTCTGCTTCATCGAAGGCATCCTTGTCGACCTCTTCATACACTTCGTAGTCATCCCAGCGCAGGAGCAGTGTCTCCTGATTGAAGACGCATGGCACTCCGCGTATGATCAGCTTCTCCGGCTCACCTTCCGCAGCCTCTCTGACCTCTATGTCTGTTATCTGAAAGTCTCTGAACTGAACGTCCTTGTTCTCTATCAATCTCTGGATGTTATCCGTCTCTTTACTCATCCTTGTCATCCTCCTTGGTGTCGTCATCTACTTCGCTGACCGGAGCTGTGTCCAGTCTCCTTATAGGCTTATCTCCGCCCTCGATCGGGTGAAGGTTAAGTGCGGCTCTCCACTCGTTAGGTGTCAGAGCGCCTCTGTCCACCATGTTCTGCAGGCTCAGTTTCTCCTGTGTGGACATAAACTGTATCGTGTTAGCCTCGAATACGATCCTGTTGCCATGCCCTATTTCGCGCTCTGTGAAGACCTTGCCGGTCATCTCAAGCGACAGATCTATCAGAAACGGCTCGATCTGAGACTCATAGAAGGCCTGCATCTGCTCAGGCTTCTGCTTTGACATGATGATGTCATCGTTCACACCGAAGTATCTGAAGCAGTTCTCCCTGAACTCCTTCATCTGCGCGAAGTTCGTTATCGTCGGCTTCATATCGAGTGCCTGGAACTCCATAGTCGCATCAAGTGCGGCCACGCCTCCTTCATTGGATACGGTCATGTAGTCCTTGACGAAGTTGTCCTTCATCTGCTTCAAATCCTCAGGAGCCAGCATCGACTGCTTGGACTTCACAATGCCTCGCAGATTCGCAGTGCTCTTGATTGCATTCGATATACCCTGATTCGAGGTCTCTATCAGCTCCAACGTGCTCAGAATCGGAGTGTTGTCATCTCCTGCGATGTCTGAACTGTTGTAATCCTTGCGAAGCACTATCAGATCTGCCCACGGCACTATCAGCTCCTTGCCTGATGCCATAGTGAACTGTATGTACAGCTCGCCCGAAGTAGCAGACTCGAGAGCCTTGAAACTCTGATACGGAATCGGGTAGAAGCCTGTCGGCTTTGTGCCTTTCTTCGGGTCTTCGCGGTATATCATGATAAAGACCGTATTCGTCAGCTCATACATGGTCCTGATCTTGGACAGGAATTCCATTCCGTTCATGAACGGATTCGGTCTGTACCTCAGGATCCGCTCTATCTTCTGGTCTTTGCAGACCGGATTCGCCTTTGAGGTGTGTGCTGCCAATGGTCTGATACACATCCTGACCACGTCAGCTTTGTACATGTCGTTGCCAAACGGCAGGAATACGCTTCTGTAGCGTCCGAACTCGCGCCACTCAGCAAGCGAGCGCTTTATCGACTTAAACCTGTTCAGCAGGCTTTTGAATAGATTCACTGCTCTTTCTCCTCTTCTCTCTCATCTTCACTGCCCGGATGTAATCCTCTTCATGGTTCTTCATGCAGGTGTATGCATTCAGCAGTGATACTGTTCCGTCTATTCTCCTGTTCTGCTGCATCTTCACCGGCATCTGAGACTCGATACCGTCTGCATTCAGACTCTTGACGCCTGTGTTCATCAGGCACCACAGCAGCATCGGATTGTTTTGATAAACTATCTTGTGAGCCTCAAATTCGGCTTTTAATGACTTGAACGGATACGTCCATGTCTTTGCTCCCTGAGCTATCTTTTCCATCACGTAGCCGCCGGTATTGACCATGTCCTCTACCCAGTAGCCGGCCAGCGCCCTATCGTATCCTATCCACAGCGGTCTGATGCCCAGATTGTTCTTCATGTGCTCAAACCACATAGTCACATCGTTGTAATTGACCTGCGTGCCTTCGCAGATCGTCAGCCAGCCCTTCTCAGCCCAGAGCCTGTACGGAGCTTCTGTCACATCCTGCTTCTCGACGTCCCTGATGCGTGACTCCGGCAGGAAGTACTGTTGAAGCACTACCCACGGTCCTTCTGACTCCGTCTTCAGGAGCAGAGTCGCGCATGTTAGGTCGTAGGTGCTCGACAGGTCACAGCCGCCAACCGCGTAGCAGTCGCGGATATCATCGAGCGATATCACAGTGCTGTTCATGGCAGCATCCGCTTCGAGCCATGCGCTGTTCTGGTTCTCAGTAAGGTTGAAATCCTTGACCAGTACTGTCGGCCTGTAGGCAGGATCCTGTTTTGCCTTCTCAACGAAAGCCTCGAGAGTCTTTACCCGCTTTATGGTCCCAAGTCCCGGATTCGCCATTATCCAGTACTTAGGATCAAGCCAGTGCTCCTTCTTCATGAGCTTGTAGTACAGGAACAGGAAATGCTCGTCTCTGACAAGGCCTTTCAGCATGTCTTCGCCATACTTGACCTGTGCATCGTAGATCCCGTCCCGCACGAAGTTATTTGTCGATATACAAAAAAGCAGCGGCTGTCTCCGGCTGGAGGTCGACTGCTTCATGTCATCGTATATTCGTCTGTTGGTTATGGCTCCGAGTTCGTCAATGAAGATGCCGTGTGAATTGTATGAGTCCAGCTTCTTGACGTCTGAAGCCAGCGGCTTGATGATCCCCTCATTGACCGGGAAATAGATATCTGTGGCACGCTTCCTCAGGTGCTTCCGAAGGAAAGGACTGTGTTTTCTCATCCTCTCTGCCTCGTCGAAGCCTTTCTTCGCCTGGTCCATCTTCGTAGCGATGAAATATATCTCAGGCGCACCTTCCTGATCATTGCAGAGAAGGTCCAGGGCTGCAGCTGACGCTTCTGTCGTCTTGCCATTTTTTCGCCCTCGGAAGTCGTTTATCTCGGTGTACTGTCTTATATCATCGTCATCAACAAATCCGTACACAGCCTCGAATTTCGCCTTCTGGAAAAGTTCCAGCTTAAGGGGCTCTCCCATAACGCCCTGAGACTGTTTGCAGAATGTCTCGATGAATTCTATGTGTGAGTTTGCGATGTCCAGATCAAAGTGATATTTCTTCGGATTGATAGCGTTCTCTGCGAGTATGGAGTACATCGCTTTGATATAGTCATTGGCGAGGATCTTACCGTCCTGTACAGCCTCTGCATACTCAAGCAGATAAGACATCACTTTTTGCCTTTCGAGATAAACTGCAGGAACTCATCAGCAGCTTCCCGGCTGTCTGTTCCTCTGATATTTGCCAGTGCGCTGATCGTCTTTACATACTCCGCTGAGAACTTCGTGTAGACCTCCACAGCTGAGGATTTCTTCCGGCCGAACTGGTTCTCGCCGTTCTTGTATTCCTCGATGACTCCGTCCCTCTTGATGATCTCT
Organism: uncultured Eubacteriales bacterium; assembly: GCA_902790885.1. The sequence goes on along the minus strand of CADATR010000126.1, from coordinate 196 downwards.
GTCGTCTCATCAAGAACCACCTTTTGTGTAGCCGCCTGGTCGATAAGGCCGCTCGCAAGATCGTTATTTTCGCCAAAAAACTCACATAAACGCTTCTTTTCACGCTTGATCAGGCGTGTTCTCTTTTTCTGGTCATATATTTGTATAAATCTATTTTCATCGGCCATATACCACACCCCTTATGTGCACGACTCGT
>CADATR010000125.1 GCA_902790885.1 uncultured Eubacteriales bacterium | reverse complement strand
GACTACTATGACAGAACCTAAGTATTATCAGTTCTATGATCTGCACATGAAGAACGGAAAAGTATTAAGTTATGCGGAGGAATATGACATTCCTGCAGAGAAAGGCATAGTCGGAGAATTCAAAAGAGGCAAGAAGAGATTTCTTGAATATGAAGATCTGTTTCACGGATATACGATCCCTTTTGATCAGATATCGTTCATCGTTGCGACAGAAGTTCAGAAGGGAATATGACAAAGAAGAAACGGAGAGTATATGAATAACAACAAAGTGAAGAATGTTGATGGCAATGTCGGTGAGGGCGTTAAGTTTGAGCGTATAAGAAGAATCACCGGATACCTGGTAGGCACACTTGACAGATTTGGCGATGCCAAGAGGTCTGAGGTAGAACAGCGCGTGAAGCATGGACTCGGAGGTAATTCACGAAGTAGTAAAAGATAGGGAGGCTAAAGAAGGGGGTGTTATGACTTGGACAGCGACAACTGGGTAGTGCAGAATCTTGAGAATGCACTTAATACGTGGAACAGCAAGATGGCTGAAGTGTGGTCGCTTCTGACCATGTCGCCTCAGAGCTTCAAGGGCGGAGGCATATGGCAGGTAATACTGCAGATCAACGGAGCTGTTAAGGGCATAGGACTGGCGCTGCTGGTCCTTTTTTTCTTGGTCGGAGTTGTCAAGACGAGCGGAAGCCTGACGGAAGTGAAAAGACCGGAACATGCTCTCAAGCTGTTCATCAGATTTGCTATTGCAAAGGGCGTTGTGACATACGGCCTGGATCTGATGATGGCGCTCTTCGACATAGCTCAGGGTGCAATGAGAACGATCATGAATGCTTCAGGAGTAGGTTCCGCGACTAAGACTACTTTGCCGAGTGAGATGGTCACAGCGATAGAGGACTGCGGGTTCTTCGAAAGCATTCCTCTCTGGGCGGTGACACTTATTGGCAGCCTGTTCATCACAGTTCTGTCGTTCATCATCATACTCACGGTGTACGGCAGGTTTTTTCGTCTGTATATGTATACGGCTATTGCACCAATACCGCTTTCGACTTTTGCCGGGCAGCCTACACAGAGCATAGGAGTCAGCTTTCTGAAAAGTTATGCGGGAGTATGTCTTGAAGGAGCGATCATAGTACTCGCCTGCATCATCTTCAGCAAATTCGCAGCCAGTCCACCGGTCGTGGACAGCAATGCTGCAGCAGCGACTATGGTGTGGAAGTACGTAGGTGAGCTTGCGTTCAACATGCTTGTGCTCGTGGGAATGGTCAGGATGAGCGACCATGTCGTCAAAGAAATAATGGGTCTGTAGAAAGGAGACAGAATGGAAGTTATCACTAAAGACAGGATCCGCCTGGATAAAGAGCGCCAGGCGAAGAGGATCGAAGGTTATCGTTTCAGACTGTGGATGATGGAAAGGATGAGTAAGAAGGATGGAAGTAAAGGAATTCATTAAGATCGTTAAAGAAGAACTGCCGGATTTCCTGCCGGAAGAAGTGTATCAGGATCTGGTCATCGATGATGTTGAGATATCCAAGATGAATGACCAGAAGCTGCATGGACTGACCTTCAAACCGAAGGGAAGTGATGCTGCTCCTACGCTGTATATCGATGATCTGTATGAGCGTCATGAAAACGGTGAGGATATCGGTTTCCTGCTTGTTGATCTGGCGAACAGATATGAGCAGGCCAGGCTTGCACCGACTCCGCCTGCGGTGGATCTCAGCTGGGAAGCGGTAAGAGACAACCTGACTGTAAGACTGCTCGAGAAGAGTCGCAACAGAGATTTCTTGGCTAATATGCCCTACGTTGATGTCGGTAACGGCCTTGCTCTTACAGTAGATATCAACATGGGTGAAGACAGAGGCGGCGACTGGAGGATAGCTGTCAATCACGGAGTCATGGATTCGCTTGGGGTGGACAAGGAGACACTTTTTATCACTGCAATGGATGGATCAATGATCAATGCGCCGGCAGTGCTCACAGACATGAGCATGGCGCTCTTCAGCCCTGAAAAAGAGAACCTGCTGGACAGGAATGAGCCTCTCGATCCTGCAGATGTCAGCGGGATGTACGTGCTGACCAATGAGGCAGGGACGCTTGGAGCATCAGCGCTTTACTATCCTGATGTCAAGGAGAAGGCGGCTGAGCTCATAGGCTCGGATTATTATATTCTCCCAAGCAGTATCCATGAGGTCATACTTGTTCCTGATACTGCAAATATCAATGCGCAGGAACTCTGCGACATGGTAAAGCAGGCCAACAGAACTGTCGTAGAGCCTCATGATATCCTCTCGGACAATGTCTATCACTACGACAGGGACGAACGCAGGCTGGACAAGGTGGAGCCACAGCGTGACAAGGCTGACAGAGTAGCTGAAGCAAGGTAGTAAATTGAAGATCCAGGGAGAAGGAGACTGAAAAATCATGGAAGTAAGGATAAATCGAGAGATCCGTGATTACACGGAGTCTATGTTTTTCGGACTGTCGCTGAGACAGTTCTTTTTTTCTGTCCTGGCATGCGGCGTAGCAGTTGGTATATATCTTGGTCTCAATCCCATCCTCGGGACTGAGACCACCAGCTGGCTCTGCATTGTTGCTGCGTTCCCGTTTGCTGTTATGGGATTCCTTAAGTACAACGGTATGACTGCAGAGAAGTTCATTGCAGCCTGGATCAAATCCACATTCATCATTCCTAAGGTGTTGACCTTCGGGAATACGAATTATTACTTTGCCATGCTCGCGGATGCGAGTGAGGACAGAGGAAAAAGGAAGACGTTCCATCGCAGAGGCTCAAGGCATAAAAGATACTCACTGAGGAAGCAGAATGCAGACAATAAAAGACAGAAGAGGGGCAAAGCAAAATAATGCTGATGAAGAAAAGTGCGGATTTCCGCAATTTTATAAAACGGAAGGAGCTGATCACTATTGATTAAGACACTTACGAATGTCCTGAAGCAGGACAAGGAAAGGTTTGCTGTGCCGCGTAAAGTGCAGGACATCATTCCCGTCAGGTCGATATGGCCGGACGGGATTTTTCTTACGGGCAAAAACAAGTTCAGCAAGATGTACCGCTTCACGGATATAAACTATTCAGTCGCATCCAGGGACGATAAGGCGGGGATGTTCCTCGGCTACTCAGAGCTTCTGAACTCTCTGGACTCGGGCTGCACTGCCAAAATCACCATCAACAACCGCAGACTCAACATGCTGGACTTCGAGGACAGGATACTCCTCAAAATGATGGGCGACTCGCTCGATGTTTACCGCAGGGAGTATAACGACATGCTGACCGATAAGGCGACAGGCAGCAATGCGATCATCCAGGACAAGTATATTACCATCTCGGTTAATCGTAAGAGCATCGAGGATGCAAGGCTGTACTTTGCCAGAATAGGAGCAGACCTCACAGCGCATTTCTCAAGACTGGGCTCTAAGTGCATCGAGCTTACAGCCAATGACAGGCTTCGCATAATTCATGACTTCATGCGTACTGGCGAAGAGACGTCATATCACTTTGACCTTAAGGATCACATGAGGAAGGGCCATGACTTCCGTGACTATATCTGTCCAGACTGCTATGAAAACAGCAGCGACTACTTCAAAGTCGGAGACCGTTTTGGCCGTGTGCTGCTGCTGAGAGACTATGCATCGTATATATCCGATGACATGGTAGCTGAGATCACAGACCTAAGCCGCAACCTGATGCTGTCGATCGACATAGTACCGATCCCGACAGATGAAGCCGTGAAGGAAGTAGAGCAGAGACTTCTTGGTGTAGAGACTAATATCACCAACTGGCAGCGCAAGCAGAACATGAACAACAACTTCTCTGCGGTCGTGCCTTATGACATGGAGCAGCAGAGGAAGGAGACGAAGGAGTTTCTCGATGATCTTACTACCAGAGACCAAAGGATGATGTTCGCGGTGCTTACTCTTGTCCATACAGCTGATTCTAAGAAGCAGCTGGATAATGATACCGAGGAGATACTCACAATCGTCAGAAAAAGGCTTTGCCAGATGGCTATACTCCGTTATCAGCAGCTTGATGGGCTCAAGACTGCGCTGCCATTCGGGGTAAGAAGGATCGATGCATTTAGAACGCTGACTACTGAATCACTTGCAGTATTCATGCCGTTCAGGGTACAGGAGGTATATGACAGCCACGGGATCTACTACGGCAACAACGTTATTTCCAAGAATATGATCATTGCTGACCGCAGGAGGCTGATGAACGGCAATTCATTCATCCTTGGTGTGCCAGGAGGAGGAAAGTCGTTCACAGCGAAGAACGAAATCGTGAATCTGATGCTCTCAAGTGATGCGGATATTATCATTATCGATCCGGAATCCGAGTACGGACCGCTTGTCAGAGCAATGGGCGGATCTGTGATAAATATATCCGCGAACTCACCAAACCATATAAATGCGATGGATATGTCCAGAGACTACGGAGAGACAGATCCTATAATCGAGAAGTCACAGTTTCTGCAATCGCTTTGCGAGCAGATCGTAGCAGGGCATAAGTTCCAGAAAGGCCAGCAGTCCATCATTGACCGATGTACTGAGAACGTGTACCGCTACTACAAGCAGGGCAACTATATGGGAACGCCTCCTACTCTGCAGGACTTCAGAGAAGAGCTCCTGAAACAGCCAGAGCCAGAGGCACATTCATTGGCGCTGGAGCTTGAGCTCTTCACAAGAGGCTCTCTCAACACATTCGCTAAGCAGACCAATGTGGACACGTCAAACCGCCTCATCTGCTACGATATCCTCGAGCTCGGTGAACAGCTGAGAGCAATCGGTATGCTGGTCATCCTCGATTCCATCCTTAACCGCATTACTCAAAATAGGCAGGCAGGAAAGCGCACGTATATCTTCATCGATGAGATATATCTGCTCTTCATGCATGAGTACTCTGCGCAGTTCCTGTACAAGCTCTGGAAGAGAGTGCGGAAGTATGGAGCTTTCTGCACAGGCATCACTCAGAATGTGGCGGATCTGCTGCAGTCATACACCGCAAGGACGATGCTTAGTAACTCTGAGTTCATCGTGATGCTGAACCAGGCGGCAACAGATCGTATAGAACTGGCAAAACTGCTGAACATCTCGAATGAGCAACTGTCTTATATAACCAATGTTGATGCTGGTCATGGCCTTCTGAAGGTAGGCTCCAATCTGGTGCCATTCGAGAACAAATTTCCGAAAGACACAAAGCTGTACCAGCTGATGACATCGAAGTTCGGTGAGGGGTATTTCGCAGGCAATGCAAAGCCCGAAGAAGGTTTGTCAGAAAAAGGGGAC
>CADATR010000124.1 GCA_902790885.1 uncultured Eubacteriales bacterium | reverse complement strand
GGGTGCCTTTATGAAAGAATACACGATTGCGGATTTTCTGAATAAGAACGCGGCTGCCGGCAATGTGTCTTTCCACATGCCGGGGCACAAGGGCCGCAGCTTCCTTTATGATGAGGCGGGTTACGGACAGCTTCTGAAAACTGCCGCGGCATATGACATTACGGAGATTCCGGGGGCGGATTCACTGTTCTGCCCGCGCGGCGCTCTGCGTAATGTAATGGACAACTACGCAGAGCTGTATGGCGTACGCCATACCGAGCTGCTGGTAAACGGCTCGAGCGCGGGCCTGCTGGCCGCCATCTTATCGAGCGTACCGGTCGGCGGCAAGCTCATCCTGAGCCGCAATTCACACCATGCCGCCTTCAGCGCTCTGAGGCTTGGCGGCATCAATCCTGTCTACATCCGCCCTGACGCGGATCCTGAATTCAATATAGCGGCAGGGATCTCCCCTTACGAACTCGAGGAGGCCTGCGAGGCCAATCCGGACGCATCCGCCGTGCTCATAACGAGCCCGAATTACTGCGGAATGCTCAGCGACATTTCCGTGCTCGCGGATATCGCTCACGAATACGGCATGCTGCTCATAGTCGACCAGGCGCACGGCGCGCATCTGAAATTCTTCGACTACGACGCCGCAGCCGCAAGAGAGGACGGCCTGTATGTTCCCCACCCTAAGCACGCCGCCGAATCACAGGGCGCAGACATCGTTGTCAACAGCACACACAAGACCCTCCTCAGCTTCACCGGAAGCGGCATCCTCAACATCTGCGGCGATTCGGTAAATATCGACGCGGTGAGCGAGGCCCTTCGCATGGTGCAGACCACCAGTCCTTCGTACCTTCTGATGGCGAGTCTGGATATAAATGAAAAGATCATGCGCAGCAAATGGCGCGACATCATAAGTTCATGGAAGGAAGACCTTCGCGGCTTCTACAAGGGCGCGTCCCGCATCAACGGGCTTACCGCCATAAAGGGGATCGGAGCGAAGGGATCGGGCGCGCAGGATGAAGACGTCTTTGCGCTTTACAGATACCGGGAAGGGCCAGATCCTACAAAGATAAACCTCAGCATGTCGGAGCTCGGCCTTTCGGGTGAGCGGCTCGACAAGGAGCTTAGATACAGGGGCATCATTTCTGAAATGGTGCACGGAGAATACGTGCTCCTCATGACAGGAGCGGGAAATATCAGGAGTGATTATGTGAAACTTCTGGACGCACTCGAGGATATCGCCTCCGGCTATGGCGTAGGCACGCACATAGACCGCAGCCCGCGCTCCTTTGACGACATAGTGCTCGACTACGCGAACGTACCGGTCGAGGGCGAATACGTTCCGCTCTACGAAGCGGTCGGCCGGGTGCTTTACGACCCTATAGTCACCTATCCGCCTGGCACACCTATTGCCTGCCCGGGCGAGATACTGACAATGGAAGTCGTCAGCCATATTTCGGCGATCCTCGAAAGCGGCGAGACCATCACCGGAGTCGATGACGAAGGGATGGTAAAGGTCGGAACCGGCTACTGACCCGATATTCCGGGCAGCTTACCGCCGTCATAGAGGAGTTTAAAAATTTTTGATAAAAAAAACATCGTCTGAATTTGTATGTTTAGCAAAATTCGGTCATTGATTCTGTCAGGGCCGAAAAAATACTGTTAATAACAAAAGCTACCTGGCTACGACCACTATATATTGTGGTGTTGCCAGGTAGTTTTCACTATTTTGATAATAATGCTCTCTTCAGGCAGCCTTTACGGACTTCGCCGACAGAGATTTGCTAAACATAAAAATGAAAGTATGGAAATATTTAGCAAAAATTTTAAAAGTCCTTTTTTCGGGAGCTGATTCCGCCGTCAGAGGACATCTAATGGTCATTTAAAGATTCTCTGACGTTGTTATGCGGAAAATGCCGGGCCGTTGTTCGGGCCTTCATTCGGGTCATTATTATTTGATGACTTCGCGGCCTCCCATATACGGCCTGAGCACCTCAGGGATCACCACGCTGCCGTCCTCCTGCTGGAAGTTCTCCAGAATTGCTGCGACCGTGCGGCCTACAGCCAGGCCGGATCCGTTAAGGGTATGGACGAATTCAGGCTTTGTATCCTTGTCTCTCTTGAAGCGGATGTTGGCGCGCCTTGCCTGGAAATCCTCGAAATCCGAGCAGCTCGAGATCTCGACGTATCTGCCGTAGCTTGGCATCCAGACTTCGATGTCGTATGTCATCGCGGAGCTGAATCCGAGGTCGCCTGTCGAAAGCCTTACGACTCTGTAAGGGATGCCGAGTCTCTTCAGCACTTCTTCTGCATCGTTTGTAAGCTTCTCGAGCTCTTCGTACGAAGTCTCAGGAGTCGTAAACTTCACCATCTCGACCTTGTTGAACTGGTGCTGGCGGATAAGGCCTCTTGTGTCGCGTCCGGCCGAGCCTGCTTCCTTGCGGAAGCAAGGTGTGTAAGCGGTGTAATAGACCGGCAGCTCCTCCATAGGGATTATCTCTTTTGCCCTGAGGTTCGTGACCGGCACCTCTGCAGTAGGGATCAGGAAGAAGTCCTTTGCAGGCAGGTAGAACATGTCGTCCTCAAACTTAGGGAGCTGTCCTGTGCCTGTCATCGACTCGCGGTTGACCATGAACGGAGGCAGGATCTCAGTGTAGCCCTGCTCTTCGGTGTGGAGGTCGAGCATGAAGTTGATGACGGCTCTCTCGAGTCTGGCACCGAGGCCTTTATATACCGTGAACCTTGCGCCCGAGAGCTTTCCGGCTCTCTCGAAGTCGAGGATGTCGAGCGCCTCGCCGATGTCCCAGTGGGCTTTGGCTTCGAATCCGAAGTCGCGCGGCTCACCTACTCTGCGGAGTTCAACATTGGCAGAGTCGTCGAGGCCTTCCTGAACGTCCTTGTTAGGAACGTTAGGGATGCCGAGGAGAACGTCTCTGAGCTCTGTTTCGACTTCAGCCACTTCGGCGTCGAGTTCCTTTATGCGGTTCGAAAGCTGCTTCATCTCCTTGAAGAGCCCGGATACATCCTTGCCCTCTTTCTTCAGCTTCGGAACCTCACGCGAGGTCACGTTCTGCTTGTTCTTGAGCGCTTCTACCTCAGCGAGCAGTCCTCTTCTCTTAACGTCGAGCTCTCCGATCCTGTCGAATCCGAAATCTCCCTTGCCGCGTCTTTCCACTCCGGCTTTTACGCCTTCAAAATCTTCTCTGATTCTCTTGATGTCTAACATAATTCGTCCTTCGTTTTACAATATATTTCTCTTGTATTTCGCGTATACCTCGCGGAGCTCCTCGAGCTTTTCCTCTATCTCGAGCTCGAGCCTGCTGAGGCAGGCGTAATCATTGCTATCTATGGCGATCCTCGCCTGCATCAGCAGGGAGGCTCTGCCCTTCTCTTCGAGGCCGATCAGAGCCTTGAGCTCCGCGCACCTCTTCCAGTTCTCCGCATCGTATTCATTGGTATCGTCATCGTGCAGCTTCACGCAGCTTCTAAGGAAGTCCATCGTGTTGCCTATGTACCTGTCGTGGTACTCCATCGTCCACTTGTGGATCATCTGCTCGCGGTACGATCTGAGCACCATAGTCATGGTTTCATCGCCGCCTGCGATAAGACTAACTGCCGCCGGATCGAAACTTCCGTCACCCCAGTTGAGGAAGCTCTCCCAGACGTTGGCCGGCGCCCTGCCGAACAGCTTCTCGCGCTCCTCAGGAGTGAACTCCGTGTAGATGTTGCGCTCAGCCCTGTACTCGCGGTCCTTCTCAAGATAGAAGTCTTCGACTCCGTAATCCTTGCTGATCGAAGCCTCAAGCTCGTGCGGTGTTTTGCCTGCCGCGAGCACGGCGTTTATTCCGTCGAGCATCGTCAGGTAGCCCGCACCTATTATCAGGTATGTGTTGGTATGCGGGTTAGGTGACCTGAGCTCAAACCTCGTAGAAAGCGGATTCTTCAGGTCTCTCACCAGTCCTATGAGAACCGTTCTGTTTCGCGACGGTGTCTTATGATCGACTCCGAGCGAAGTTACGATACATACAGGCGCCTCGTAGCCTGGTTTGAGTCTCTGGAATGAGTCGTGTTCAGGCGCGATGATCGGATAGAGCTTTTCATAGTTTTTCAGGATACCCATCAGGGCTCCGTAGCCGACCGGACTCATGAAGTCCTGCTCGCGGTCCGCAGGCTCAAACAGGTTGACCACCTTGCCGTCCTTGCGTTTAACAGCGACTCCGAAGTGTGTATGCTCTCCGGACCCTGCCACTCCGTGCATCGGCTTGGCAAGGAAGGTGACCTCGAGGCCGTTCATGCGGAAAACGTCCCTGATTATATGCTTTACCTGCGCCTCGTTGTCAGCTGCCTGCATCGGCGTGGAATACTTCCAGTCGATCTCGAGCTGCTCCATGATGTGGTCGAAGTTGCCGGAGTTGCCCATTTTGGCCTTTACTCCACCTACCTCTTTGTGACCCATCTCGACGCCGAAGCCGTAGCAGTCAAGTATCTCGAGAGCCTGCTCGAGCGCGGCGGCAACCGGTCCGGTGACTCGCTGCCAGTACTGCTCCTTCAGCTCCTGCGCTATTGAGAGCTGATCTCTGTCTGCCCTGTCGTCAGGCGTCTTGACCCAGAATTCGAGCTCGGTGGCGTTTGTCAGCAGGAGCTCATCGATATCGTCGGCGCTGTCCACGCCGCCTATATGCTCAAACACATACGGGTTATCCTCGAGCGCCTTGCGCAGTCCGCGCGAGAATCTGTCGACGCACTCCTTCAGGTATATCCTTGAGCCCACCATGGTGCTGCCGTTGTGGCGCAGATACGACGGGATCCTCAGAGTGCCTGTCGGAAGCCCTGTCTCATAGTTTCTGTTGCCGAAATTGTATTCGACAAACCAGTTCGCTTCGGGATCAGGCACGATATCGACTCTCGCGTTAGAGAGGTCGGCTATCGTCGGAAGCGCTACGGAAGAACCGTCCGTCTGCACTCCGTTCTCGAGCATCTTCTCCATGTCTTCCATGAAGAGCGCGACCGGGATCTTCTCGTCCGTACTGTGATTTCCCATGTCTACTCCCGTGAACGAGACGAATCTCACTTCAGGGTGTGCCATGAGACGACTCCGGACGGTCTCCACATCGTGCTCGTCCGGAGTCAGTGTAAACAGCATTCTATTCAAATCGAAATCGATCATCCAATTACCCTTTCCATAATCAATCTACTAAACGAACCCTGAAATACATATTCGAGGGAGTACGCCTCTCGGCTCAAAATTTGCGACGCAACGGTTTCGGGCTCGAACTTCACGACAAGCCGCTCGTTCTCCCCTCGAAACCGGCTGCAAATTGGCCTCCCTCTCACATGATTTCAGGTTTCGTTATACTTCATTTTATGCCGCTTCGTCTTCTGCAGCCGGCTCAGCAGCGGCAGGCTCTTCGGCAG
>CADATR010000123.1 GCA_902790885.1 uncultured Eubacteriales bacterium | reverse complement strand
ACCATGCTGCCCTTTTCGTTCATTGTCTTCTGTGATGACAGAAGTACACGCAGGCCGGCACTTGAAACATAGGAAAGGCTGCTGAAGTCAAAAACCAGTTCTGTGACTCCGTCGAGGGATGATCTGACTTCCTCCTCGAGCTGCGGAGCCGTGATAGTGTCGAGTCTTCCGTCAAGAACAAACTCGAGTTTTGAACCTTCCTGATTTTTCTTTATATCAAGCATAGATTCCGGTTCCTCCTTTATTATTTTATGTCTGGCATGGATCCACACCGGAGGTAAAACAACTTATTCCGAATACATTATACTACAATTATTTTAATTTAATCCACTATAATACGCAGAATGAGCTGTCTTAATATATCAAAGTCTTGTCTCCCGACGGAGCCTTCACGATCCGGTGAGCACCTCCCTTTCTGTCGGTGAGTTTCTTCTCATTGACAGGATGCTCGGTGATCATGAGCGGTATACCTCTCTCATCAGACACGCCTGTCTCATGTGAAGGCATGTAGATCTCTGCGCCCATCTCCTCATACGCAAGCTCAGCCTGCCGGTTGTACACGTTAAGGCCGTAGTCGCCGTAGACTTTTACCCCCGCGTCTCTGAATCTCTCTATCCAGCACGCGTTGCCGCAGAGTATGCCGCTGTCCCTGCACGCCTCAGCGATCTCATCGAAGTGCATTTCGATGAATCTGTCCAGGCTGCCTTTTGAAACGTTCATTATGTAAGGGACGGATCCCGGTCTGAGGTCTTTGCCTCCGCTCTCCATGAATCTTTCAAGAGGGATAGGTCTGATGCCGCTCCTGTTCACCCTGCGCTGCCACTCATCAGCGTCAAGGACGCTTGCGCCAAGCTCTTCAGCCTTCTTTATCTCAGCGGTCTCCTCTTTTGTCAGTGCAGGTCTCCTGCCGCTTACAACATGCTTTCTGCGCTTTTCCATGAGCTCATCCGCCGCTTCGCGTCTCATCCGGTTCACTACGGAAAGAGGCATCATTATCCCTTCATCTATTTGCACATCTATCCCTGTGAACCCTGGACTATAAACTGTATCACCCAGCCTTGCGAGAGAAGCCTCTATGCGCTCCCTGTCAGTCGGCACCTTGACCGCGTACTCTGTCCTGTGATCGGATACTATCTCCACGCTGTTTCCGTTCTTTATATCCGTCATCACGAGCACCGGATACTGACCGGCACGGGCCGTAAAGGCCATGGTGACAGGCAGCTTTTTCTCGGGAACGTCCAGGGCGGATTCAAGAAGCTTATGATCAGTCACCTTGCGAACCGTATCGCCGGTGAAAGCGCCTCTTTCAAAGTCTCCCGCCAGAACGCATCCGTGGCCTATATTCTTCACGTATGTGACCACCCCGCCAGCCGGCGAGCTGATCAGATAATCCGCGTCCTCTCTTATGAATTCGATGCCGTCTCCGTTGTCGAGCTCAGCACCCTGCTCTCCGTCCTGATGGGAGAGCTCTATGCATACAAGCTCCCTTCCGCGCTTAAGAGCGCCTCTGGCAGCAGCCTTTTCGTCCTTTTCGCTTACCTTGTTTTCGCTGTCTATGACCGCTATCACTCGGCCTATGCGGAGTCCCTGATTTTTAGGACTCGATCCCGAAAGGATGTCCTCTCCGGGATTGCCGTACAGATAGCCCTCGGTGAAATCACCGCGGTTGAATATCTGCCGGAGTTCGAGCATGTCGCTCTCGTCGACGCGGTACAGCCCGGCGGCCTTTTCAGGCCCGTGTTTTGCTGCCAGCTTTTCGAAAATGTCGATGTACTTGCGGTATATCCTAGTTACCACAGCCACATACTCAGGAGTCTTCATGCGGCCTTCTATCTTGAATGACGAAGCTCCCGACATCACGAGTTCAGGTATGTGCTCTATAAGGCAGAGATCCTTCGGACTGAGAGCGTAGTAAGTCTCGCCGTCATCGCCCCGGTATGCCTGTCTGCACGGCTGCGCGCAGGTGCCGCGGTTTCCCGTGCGGCCGCTTCCCCCGCCAAGCACCCTGCTCATCTGGCACTGCCCGGAGTAGCACATGCACAGGGCTCCGTGGACGAACACCTCCACATCAACCTTCGGATCGAGACTTCCGCAGTACTCTGCCAGGTCCTTTATTTCCTTAAGAGACAGCTCCCTTGCAGGCACTACCCTGCAGAAGCCCATCTTTGCCGCAGCAAGAGCTCCGCCCTTGTTGAACAGAGTCCCCTGCGTGGACAGATGCAGCGGAAGATCGGGCAGGTACTTATGCAGCAGCCTCGCGAGGCCCATGTCCTGCACTATCACCCCGTCGACCCCGAGTCCGTATATGTAATTGCAGTAATCAAAAGCTCTGGAAAGCTCATTGTCAGCGATGAGAGTGTTTATCGTCATATAAACTTTCACTCCATGTGAATGAGCGTAGTTTATGGCATCAGGAAGCTCTTCATCGCTGAAGTTGTCGGCGAATATACGCGCGTTGAAAGCCATGCCTCCCATATAAACGGCGTCAGCCCCGTTATTGACGGCGGCTATAAGATGCGCCTTGCCCCCTACGGGCGATAAGAGTTCAGGTCTGTTCATGATCAATTACCTCCCTTGTTGACATATTAGCACATATTTCCTGCAAGTACACAATTTGTATTAAATGGAAACCACATTGTCAACTGGATTGAAAATAAATTTTTCCAGTATTACACTTGAATACAGAGAATGAAACCGGAAAGCGCCGGTATCTAAGGAGAGCGGAGCAAAAATGAGTACAAAGGACATCGTCCTTGCTTTGTTTGAAAAAAACAAAGGGTTTTTTATTTCGGGAGAAAGGATAGCCGAAGAACTCAACATTTCAAGAACGGCTGTCTGGAAGGTCGTAAAAAAACTGCAAAGCGAGGGTTATGATATCAAAGCAGTGACAAACAGAGGTTATTGCCTCAGCACGGAATCAGATGTTATGACAGAGCGCGGAATAGCCAGTCATCTCAATGACAGCTGTAAGGGTCTCAGACCCGACGTGTTCGTGAGAGTCGATTCCACAAATACAAAGTGCATAGAAAAAGCACAGCAGGGTGAACCTGAAGGCTATGTGGCTATAGCGGGGTCCCAGAGCGCAGGCAGAGGCCGCAGAGGAAAAGCGTTCTTCTCCCCTGCTGACAGCGGCATTTACATGAGCATACTGCTAAGGCCGACCGGTCTTACTGAAAATCAGGTGCTGCACTTCACTACGATGGCTGCGGCCGCTGTAAGCGAAGCCATCGAGGAAGTTTCAGGCAAAAAGGCCGAGATCAAATGGGTAAACGACATTTTCATCGACGGCAAAAAGGTCTGCGGTATCCTTTCCGAAGCTTCATACGGTCTCATGAGCGGCAATCTCGAGTATGTGATAGTCGGGATCGGTGTAAACGCATATGAGCCTGAGAGCGGATTCCCTTCTGCCATAGCGGATGTTGCCGGCAAGGTGTTCGACGCACCAAAGGAAGGCCTCAAGAACCGCCTCGCGGCAGAGATACTGAACCACTTCATGGAGTATTACGAGCACCTGCCTGACACCCCTTATTCAGAGGAGTACATAAAGCGCTCCATGGTGACCGGCAGAGATGTAACGGTGCACAGAGGAAATGAGCGGGTCAGAGCTCACGTTCTGGGAATAGACGAAGAATTCGGGCTGAAAGTCCAGTACGAGGACGGAAACGTCGAAATACTCAGATCGGGTGAAATAAGCATAAGGATCTAAAATAACGGAAGCCGGCTGCAGTTGACAACCGGCTTCTTTAATTATACGATTCTCTTTGTTCAAGGAGAATAAAGCAAATGAAAGATTTCACACCAGTATATGTTCCGGTCGGCGTTCCGACCTTTCATCTTGAAAGCGCGAAGGATCTTTTTGAAAGATCGGTAAAGCTTCTGAGGGGCACAGACCCCTCTTTCATCGTTCCTGACGACATGCTTCTTTCTGTCGATTCCATGTGCGCATATATTGACGGTCTCGATCCCGATCTCATCGTTTTTCAGGACCTCACCTTCGCGAATGCAGCTTACATGACCGAAGTGGTGAAAAGATTTGACTGTCCGCTTCTGCTCTGGACCCTGAGGGAGCCTGTCATCGACGGCACCAGACTCCGTCTGAATTCCCTCACAGGAGCCTACAGCGCGGCAAATGCCATGCGCCTGCACGGAAAGACAGACTACGGGTATGTATTCGGCTCGCCTGAGGAAGGATCCGTAATAAGCAGTGTCGCAGCCTTTGTAAAAGCTGCAAAGATCAGGCATGCGATGAAGGGACTCAGGATGGCATCTGTCGGAGAACCGCCTCAGGGCTTCGATTTCGGAAGCGCCCGCGAGAGCGAGCTCAGGGAGATATTCGGTGTTGAAACAGTATCGATATCCGTAAAGGACATGATAGAGCGCGCGAAGTCCTGTTCAGATGAGGAATCCGGGCCATATATGGACCGATCATTCGAGCTGACGGCCGGCCTCGAAAAAACACCGGAAAACAACCTGCGTGATCACGCGAGGTTATATAAAGCGTACAGTGATTATATATGTGAAAACGGTATCGACGCTCTCGCGTCAAGGTGCTGGCCGGATTACTTCACCGAGTACGGGACTCCGGTATGTGCGGTGCTTTCGATGCTCAATGACGACGGCACGGCGGCAGCCTGTGAAGCGGATATGTACGGTGCCCTTTCGATGTGGACGGGAATGCAGCTTTCAGGCTCTCCGGTCTTCTTCGGTGATCCCGTAAGTCTTGATGAAGAGGAGAACACCCTTACCTTCTGGCACTGCGGCACAGCAGCCTGCACGCTGGCCCGCAGGGATACCGGCGCGGTGATAGGCGTACACCCTAACAGAAAGATCGGCCCTGCCATGGACTTCGGATGCGAGGCCTTCCCTGAGGCCACCATATTCCGCATAGGGCGTGAAGCTGACGGAAGATACCGCTTCTTCATACTCGAGGGCGAAGCTCTCGACAAGCCGAAGCAGTTCACCGGCACCACGATCGTAATAAAAACAACGGCTCCGGTGC
Organism: uncultured Eubacteriales bacterium; assembly: GCA_902790885.1. Next base: position 405 of record CADATR010000123.1, on the reverse strand, counting down.
GTGAAGCCGTTGAAAAGAGTGTGCTTGACGGTTTTGAGCCTCACTTCGTCGTAATGAAGGGCCATCATGCCGAGACGCTTAAGGCTCTGGCTAAAATGACCGGCTCTGAGGTCTGTCTGTACCAATAATATTTATTTGTCCATCAGGGCCGCCGCATGGCAGCTCTTTTTTTTACATGTCTGCTGCCCTTCTGAACAGCTCTTTGAATGCACTTTCAGTCCTGTAGAACACAGGAATTCTGCCCAGAGGCGCTTCCACCGTATACTTTGAGCCTCCCCTGTATGGCTGTCCGTCCCAGAATCCTTCCCAGCTGCCCTCAGGCAGATGCACTGTACGCTCTTTCGCGTTTTTCTCTATTACCGGACAGACGTATATGTCATCTCCGAAGAAGTATGAGTATTCATC
>CADATR010000122.1 GCA_902790885.1 uncultured Eubacteriales bacterium | reverse complement strand
TTTAGCAAATTTTTTGAAAGTCCTTATCCAAGCGGTATTTCTACTACTTCGGCCATCTTTACGAGAGTGTGCTCGATCTGGCCCGAGATGTCTTCCACCATGCGCTGGGTGATCTCGTCACTCTTTTCCTTTTCGAGGCTTTCGTAGAAGGATTCCTTGACGTCCTTGCTGATGCTGTCCATGCGCATCTTGAAGGTGTTTTTAGGCACCAGTTTGCGCACTCCCTTAGGGATATCTGCCGTAAGGAGCTTCTCCTGCATCTTGTCCTTGCCGAGTATGAGTATTACGGCTGATGCGATGACTCCGATGAGCACGCCTTCAGGGCCAGCCATGAACGGGATCACGTCTATCGCGGAGATAAGGATCGCCACGATTGCCGTAACGATGGAGTCGATGAGGAAGGTCATCTCCTCGACCGCGAAGATGTTTTTGGCGTCGACCTTGATGTCGATGTCTGAAGCCGAGAGGTACGAGCGGAGACTAAGAGCCGTGTAAGGAACCCTGTGCTTTATGCAGATAGGGACCGTGAGCGACTCCAGCTCTTCTATTACAGGCTTGAGCCACGATGTGATAGGCCCTGCCAGAAGTTCTCTTGTCTCATCTTTCTTGAGGAAGTCGGCGACCTCCACCTGCAGTATACCGTCAGTGTCTGACAGCCTGGCTATCTCGCCGTTTCTCCATCTGTCGAAGAGAGGCATCGCCACCTGCTCGATTATAGGGTCTACCAGAGAGTCGACAGCGTCCCTGTAGAGAAGCGGGATGTGCTTTTCGACTATATCCTCTATGGCGGACGACTTTATGAGTGCATCGAGATCCTCGCGGAACTCCTTGATGTCTTCGTCGATGCGGCCGCAGTACGCGAGTCCTCTGGCTACGGAGAACTCAGGGTCTGTTGCCGAGATTATGACTGATTCAGGGAAGACTTCGCTGCACCAGTCTCTTATGGCCGCAAGCTTGCTGACTCCGCCTGTCAGGAATATGAGCTCAGGCTGCTGACCAGAGATGTTGTCCTTCACATCGTGGAGCGACGCTATGAAAACTTCCTTCCAGGAGCGGTTGTTGAGGGTAGGGGTGCGTCTGTTAACCAGCTGCTTCGCAATGGCGCCGTTCATCCTTAGGGTGAACTTTACCGGGCGGTCGTAGTGCAGCACTATGGTCTCCTTGCACTCATGCACTGTCCAGTAATCCTCGTCAGCGAAGTATTTCTCCTTGAGTCTGCGGGCCGCGAATTCAGCATAGTTCTTCCAGGCGTCGCTCGCTTCGAAGACAGACTTTATCTTCTTGCGCGACAGTCCCGCAGCTTCTATGGACTCGAGCAGCAGTATCTCATCCATGATGCCTCCGCCGAGCACTACCTCGCCGGCTGTCTGCATCTCGACTTCCTTGCCGCCCATGATGTAGGCGAAGTCAGTCGTCGATGAGCCTATGTCTACGACAAGAACAGGCTTGGAAAGAATGTCTACGCCTATCTGAAGGTGCTTCGACTGGCAGGCGCTTACCATCGCCGCTCTCGACTCGGAGATTATCTTTGCAGGAGGATATCCTGCGCTCTCGAAAATCTCGCGGTAATGTTCCCTTGTATTCTTGTTCCATCCGGCAGGGCATCCTATATAGAAGGAGCAGTCCTCGTTCTTGACGAGGTCGCCGCTGCCGTAAAGCTCACCGAGGACTCCCGCGGCAAAGCTTTTTACATCCGCAGCGCTCGAGCGGTCTGAAAGGAACCTGCTCTTGAAGCGGATCTTGCGCTTTATTACGTTGTCGGCGTAACACGCCTTTTCACCTATGAGGAGCTCGCCCGATGATAGCTGGGCGTATGCCGTAATAAAACTCTGCTCACCAACTACGGTGAGCATTTCAGGCACTACCTGGTCTGCCTTATCAAGTCTGGCGACCGCGCTTTCCGCGTCGCCGAGGTCAAATCCGAAAAAACGATCCATGGTTCAGCCTTTCTTCAGCTTATTTGCCGGTCGACGCGAGTCCCTTCTTGAGGAGCCCGCCCTGAGCGATCATGGCAGGCCTTATCGTGGCCGCCTTGCTGCCCGGCATGAGGTCAAAGTATTTCTCGTTCTCTTTCGTATAATCAACTACCTCTATCTGCTGCCTGTGCAGGAAGTACTTGATCTGCTCTATCTTCTCGAGGGCGTATTCAGGATCGCCGCTGTATGCCGCGGCAAGAAGCTCGGAGAAGAGGTCGAGCTCGGACTGCGTGACAGTCCGGCCGTCGATGCTGCCGGCTTTTTCGCGGGCTTTCCAGCGCTCTGCAGCGCAGATCTCCTCGAGGCTCTGGTCAACGGACAGGATGGCTGTGCGGAAGCTTCGGTAGACGCGGTCGGCATCTATGCGGATATCCACCTGATATTCCTTTTTGCCCGTGACCTTCTTAGGACGGCTGTACATGTAGCCCGAGAAGTAGAGGGCTATGAGGCCGACTACAGAGGCGCCTCCGTGCAGCAGCACCTGATCGCGGGCGGTTTCCTCAGCTCCTATATAAGCTTCAAATATAAGCTGACCGAATCCGAAGACGCACAGTGCCAGTCCGGCTAAGAGAAGTATCAGGAAGGACAGCTTGAATGAGCCGCCGGTATCTCCCTCGGTCTTCTGACCGCTCTCCCACACCTTGATCTTTCCGTTCGAGTCCATGAGAGGCAGCGAAAGCCTTACCGCCTGCATCATGAACGCGGCGGACTCTCTTTCACGGTCTGTCTCACAATACTCGTTGTGCTTGAGGAGCAGCTTGTCTATCTCGTTTTCGAGTACGTGCACTGCCTTTTCGGCCGTGCCTGCCGCCGAAAGCTCAGTCAGCAGCTTATCTTTGTCTTTCTCAAGAATATCTGTCATTTTCATGAGCATGCCCTCCGTTAGGTAATTATACGGCAAATCAAGATATCTCTGCAAATAAAAAGGAGGCAGAGAGCCTCCCTGTCTCCGTGTCGCCTACTGCACTATGCTGTGCTTTCCGTACACAAGCGCGTAGGCTATGATGCCGAGCGGTATCGCGGCTATAACATCTACGAATGAATGCTGTTTTACAAACATGACGGAAATGCTGATCATGATGACAGACACCACAACGAAGGCCTTCCACCACCATGAGGCATCCTTATACTTGCACCATACCGTTCCGATACCCAGCGAGTACGCAACATGAAGCGAAGGGCATACTCCTGTCGGAGTGTCGAATGCGTAGATGAAGCTCATAAGGCTGCAGAGGAAGTTGTCGTGTGGCATTACGGCAGGCCTCAGCAGCTGCACACTCGGATACACGATGTATATGAGCATCGCGATGGCCTGCGTTATCATGATGAACACCTGAAGCTCCTTGAACTTCCGGATGTCGTACAGCAGAAAATAGCCGAGCGAGATTACGATGAGCGCGTACCACCAGCAGTAAAACAGCAGGAAGTACTCGTTGAAGGGTATCATGTCATCAACAGGCGAATGCACAACGTGGCAGGCTGAGACCGGAATGAGATTCTCGGTCACAAAGTACAGCGCAAAGTAGACGATCCAGCCGCCCAGCAGCTTAAGATGCTCATACTTCGGCTCGTTGATAGCAGACAGTTTAAATTTTCTGTAATCCCGTACAGGCTTTCTAAGCCCAAGTAGATGAGTAAGAAATTCCATTTGAGTCAAACTCCTTGTTTACGGATTTATTTGAAGGGTATTCACTCTTCGGTATGTTCGGATACGGAACCACCTTGTGTTCCGGAAGGTCTCTTGCCATCGCGGTTATCGCGTCCATCATCTCCGTGCAGATGCGGTGCCGTTCTTCATCGGCCGGCGCGGAGGCGTCGAATCTTACAGGCTTGCCGAAGTACACTGACTTGAGTGCAGGTGCGGTATACATCGGGACGAAGCTGACCTCTTCTTTATATCTCCTGTAGTACAGGCGCGCAGCGTCAATGAATCTTTCCTGAAACTCACAGATGATGTTGTTGTGAGGAGCGTCATGCTCGGGAAGTATGACTACGCGCGTTCCCTCGTGCAGCTCCCTGACAGTCGACCTGAAGGTTCCGATGATCCTTGAGTCGTGATACACGCCTATGCAGTCCGCGTTGTTGAAAATACAGTACGCAGGCAGCACGATCAGGTACGACAGCAGCTTAAAGGCCCATTTTATGTATGCAGGCTTGCTGCCCCAGAAGTCCCTGTATGAGTACGGCTGTATCTCTTTGAGATGCATCATCTCGCCCGCTGTCCATGTCTTATGCTTTCCCGGAAAATAAAGTTCGCACGCGATAGGGGCGTTCGTCTTTGCGTGATTGCCCACTATGATCACCGGGCCGTCGGGAATATTCTCCGTGCCCTTAAACTCAGTCTTCGGGTAGAATACGCGTATCAGAAATTTTATTATGAGAAATACCAGTCTGGTCAGCTTATCTTTCATTGCTTTCTCCCTGAACCGTGCCGTCAGGCACGACTGTCCTGTCACCCTTTTTATGACGCAAATATTATACTCAAACGGAAAATATGATACAATTATTTCATATCTATCTGAAACAACGGAGTTAAAAGATGTATCATATCAAGGATGATCTTAGATGCCGCAAGTCCGCGGAGAAAATAGGAGAGGCATACAGGAGCCTTCTGAAGCTGAAACCTCTCGGCGAAATAAGCATCACTGACATACAGAAGAAGTCCGGAACAGGGAGGTCTACCTTTTACAGGCTCTTCGACAACACCGACGACGTGCTGCTGTATATAATAGAAGAAGAGTTCCGCGACATGGGCAGGATGTACCGTGAACTTGACTGGCAGGACTTTACCGCGGGCTTTATCGGGAGCATCATAAGCGGGAGCCGCGAGCTGAGCAATGTGGCCGGATCCGGCAAGACGCATCTGATAACCATGGCGCTGAGAAGAAACCTTATGCATGAGACTGAAATGCTGGGCTTCGATACCGGAAATAATCCGGGATACATGATAGCGATATTTGTGGGGGCCTGCTTATCACTTGTAATCGCCTGGGAGGAGAACGGAAGGCAGGAATCCACTGAAGAGCTGGCACGGCTGATGAGAAAGGCTCTCAATTATTCAGAGATCGAGAACGTGCTCAAAAGACATGAAGGGAGAGCCTGATGAAGAAGAATTACAGGTCGCTTATTCAGAAGCTGGCCCTGGTCATCTGGGCTGCGATCATAATCCTGGCGATAGTGGAGCGCGATAAGATAACGGTGGATGCAATAATCTCGTATACGCCTTCGAATACATGGCTGGCCGTGCTCATGCTGCTCGGGGGGTTCGCGCTCAAGACATTGTCAGTAGTCTTCTACTCAGGGCTTCTGTTTACCGCCTCGGGAATGATGTTCGACCTTCCGTTTGCAATAGCGGTGAACATAGCCGGTGCACTGGTGATGCTGCTGGAGGGCTATGCGATAGGGCATGCGGGCGGATCTGAAGCGTGCCATTGAGCAGGGACAGAACTTC
>CADATR010000121.1 GCA_902790885.1 uncultured Eubacteriales bacterium | reverse complement strand
TCCTCTGATAAGTATGTTTTCCACTTTATCACGCTCCTTCCTGAGAAACTCTTCAAGCACGCCATCTTCGATGCAGCTGTTCATTGCTGTGGATACGGCTTCTTCGTTAGTGCATCCCTGTGCCTTCTGACCTCGTATCCGGTCGATCAGCTCCGCATAGTCTTTCAAAGGCCTGCACGCTTCAAGCAGCGTCTTGTTATGGCCCTTATTAATATTGAGCATATGGGCGATCACTTCGATGTCGCCCTTATTGTCATATGCGTCGCTCAGCTTCAGATCCAGATCGTCCTGCATCTCGCGAATACCGTTATACAAAACGAAGTACCTCGGTGTCGGCAGATGCACGAGTTTTTCCGAATACAGAACTGATGAAGCTCTGAATGCCTCAGAGATATACTCCTTGTACATATCGGCAAAGTAGCCCAGTCCGCGTAGAGGCATGTTGGGGTTGAATGACGCCTGGTGCTCTATCAGGTTCATGATGTCATGGAACACGTACCCAACATCATTCTTGACATCAACGTACAAAGCATCCCTGAGGGTCTTCACGACAAGCTCGCTCTCGTCTGTGTAGTCCGTGTGATTGACTGCGTTGTAGAGCGCGAGCGCATACTTTTTATGCTCTCCGAAGATCAGCTTGAAAAGAGTATCCTTATACTCTCTGTTTATGTTGTTATCTGGCATTTCTGTCCTCCTTGATTTTATCTGATATTGTTGCGGTGGTCAACGAACCATGGGTTGCTGCAGCGATTATCTCATTTTCAAAATCAAAAAGTTGTACAGATATTGCCGTGGGATTTTTGCAGGATTGAGGAGTTGTTTTATTTGCCAACGCTCTGTGTGCTAAAATGAAGGCGTATGGAGCAGTTTGACATCAACGAGACAAAACTGGATATTCTTGAGAGATGCCCGGAGTGGAGCGACCTCGTGAACGTCATCGAGTTCAGGAACGAGCCGGGGGCGGATGCCGCTTACGGCGAGAAGACGGTCAGCTACAACGGGCGAAAGATGGCGCAGGTGCCCGAGGGAGCCAGGGCCTTTCTTATAGCGCGCCAGCTGATGCACATACAGCTCGCGCACCGTCAGAGGGGAAAGGGCAGGGATCCGAAGATATGGAATGAGGCCTGCGACACCATCGTGAATGAGCTCCTCATATCAGACGGATTTGAGCCTCCGGCAGGCACGAGGCGGCGCAGGGACGCGGCCGGGATGAGCGCCGAGGAGATGTATGACATCCTCTATGAAGAGGCTGAGGAGGATACCGGCGAGGCGACAGAGGATGAGAGCCCTGAAAGCGAGTCGGACGAGACGGTCTTCGTGGTGCAGGAGGATGAAAAGCCTAAGCAGGCCGGAGACATGCAGGGAGCACAGCTGAGGGATATAGAAGACCCGGGGCTGGCTCAGGCTGTGGCAGGCCTTTCGGATCTGATGGAGCCGAGCCTGCAGATGGATTTCGACTGGTTCCCGGCGGACCGCATACGCGACGGCATACTGATAGAGCAGTTCAAGCCTTATCCGGTGCCGCATGCTGAGATACTGCTCGACACCAGCGCTTCGATAGACGAGGATCTGCTGAGAGCGTTCGTGAGGGGCGTGAGAGATCTGCTCCGCGAGGACGCGGTAATAAAGGTCGGATGCTTCGACACGGAATTCTACGGATTCCAGGAGATCAATTCGGAAAAGGACATTGAGAACCTGGAGATAATCGGCGCCGGCGGCACCAACTTCGAGACCGCCGTGAAGGCTTTTACGGGAGACGCCGAGACGAAGATAATATTCACTGACGGCTACGCGGATATGCCGACTACCAGATGCGACGCGCTCTGGCTTATCTACAGCGACATGCCGGCAGACCCTCCGGGAGGAAGGGTGCTGTACGTTAAAAAACCTGAGGAGATGAACAAGTATGAAGTCAGTTTTCTTATCACATAAGCAGCTGTTCGGCAGCCCGCTGCCGCTTTTCCGCTCGGTGGGGCGCACGGCGAAGGCGAGCGACCTGGTTATAAGCATCATTCCGGATGACGGATTCACTCTCAACGACAGGGAGGTGAATTACTTCCTGTCGGGCGAAGACTGCGTGGACAGATTCGGGCGCGACGACCACTGCGAGATATGCGCTGTAAGGCCTGTGATACTTATGGAGCCGGGCGACGAGAAGCTGCTGAGGCATCAGCGCGAAGTGGGCGACGTGGTGACCGTGGAGCTCGGCACATATCCGTACGTAATACTTGAGCCGTCGATGCGCGACATGGCGGAGGAGCAGCTAAGGGCCGGCACGCTGAAAAAGACAGGCAGCTGCTATACCATAGCCGGAGAGAAGCGCCCTGTATACAGACTCGGCGCCAAGCAGATAGTAAGGGTGCCGGTGACAGAAGAGACGAACGCCGGATACGTGCAGTACAGCGACGGAAGCGCTGTGGCTGCGGGCGATGAGGTCTTCATAGAGGTGAAGCCGATTCGCTGGTATTATGACGAGATCAACAAGCTCCTCATATGCGGCAGGGCTCTCTTCGCGGGGCTTTCGAGAGAAGATGCTGATGCCTATCTGAAGGAGGCCTTCATCGATGAGCTCCTCGCGGAAGACGATGCGCAGACCGCCGCGGGCAGCTCGTACCGCATAGACGAGCACGACGAGATGGAGCTCATACGCGCCTACGTAAAGGCGGACATCCCGGTGTTCATACACGGACTTACGGGCGACGGCAAGAGCGACCGTGTCAAAGAGATAGACCCGCAGGTGCTCGACATAGAGCTCGTCAACGAGACGCCGGAGTCCATCAACGGACGCGCCGTATACAACGAGACGAGCGATCAGATCATAGATATAAAGCCGGTATGGCTGGTGAAGCTGGAGCGCCTGTGCGAGGACGGAGAGCTCCACATACTGTTTTTCGATGAGCTCACCAATGCAACCAAGCAGACTCAGGCGGTCATCTTCAAGATAGTGCTGGAGCGCTTCGTGAACAACCGCTGGCCGCTCCCGAAGAACGCGCGCATAGTAGCCGCCGGAAACGACCGCGGAGAGTCGAGCGTCGCTCACGATCTCGCGGAGCCGCTTTTCGGCAGGTTCGCGCACATATATATCAAAACCACTGTTGAGAACTGGATGCCGTGGGCTGTCAGGAAGAGGATAAATCCTTATGTAATGGAATTCCTGGCGAACAACGACCTCTATCTGAGGACTGCGTACACCGGCACTGAGGGCTACGCGGATCCGCGGCGCTGGGAGATGGTATCGCGCATACTCGACAGCTCTGACAACGACTTCGCGCTGATTGAGCCTATCGTGGGCCGCGATACGGCGGATGCTTTCATAAGATTCTTCCGCGCTCAGGAGGAGCTGTCCGACCTGGCAAGGTATACGGACGAGGACATAGCGCGCATGACTGTGTCGAGAAAGTACCAGATAGCGCAGCAGTGCCTGTACGCCGCGTCGGCCAAGCCGAAGGAGGCTGAGGAGCTGGCGGAGAGGCTCGGAGCGGAATTCGCCGCATGGTTCAGATACGTGCTCAGCAGAAAGAGAGAAAGATAACAGGCTCCGCATTCTGCCCCTGAATGCTGTCTTTGGGATGGCAGTAGTGGCGGCAAGCGGCTCGCTGATGTATATTTATATTTGTATGGGCGCAATGCCTGGCATGCAAACGGATCATGGAGGTTATACGATATGCTGTTTACATACCTTTTCAGAGAACCAACTGTCTGGGTTCTGCCACTGCTGGTCCAGATATTGTGCTACTACAGGATACTCGGAAAGATGGGCAAGCGGAAATACTGTGCCATCATTCCTCTCTTCGGAGAGATGGAGATGTCGACAGATCTGTTCCGCAGCATGGGCTCATTCTGGAGACCGGCGATGATAGTCATCGCCATGTTCTTCACCTCAAGATATATCGGGGTCGATAACCTGTATGGCTCTGTGCTGGCGGCAGTAGCGCTCATAGTATACGGGATATTCCTCATTCGTCTGTACTGGAGGCTCGGGAAGCAGTTCGGAAAGGGCAAGGGATTCCGCTTTGGTCTGATATTGCTCCCGGTGATTTTCCTGCTCATACTGGCGTTCGGAAAGAGTGCGTATCTGGGCAGGCCGGAATTCAAGTCGCTGCCGGAGCGCACACCTGCTGCCTCGAAACTCAGAAAAGCGGGCGCGGTGCTCTTTTCCATAGCAGAGCTTGCAGTGCTCATAGTAGGCTGCTTCCTGGTGACCACGATAGTTCACCCTTTCAGGCCGGTGGCGCAGTACCTGATGAACGATACCATAAAGAAGCTGGAATCGGTCTCGGACTCGAATGAATTCGTGAGCCGCGAGGATACTTTGGGCGCCGGCTATGAAGAGATAGTTGAAAAGCAGCGCACCAGGGACTACTTCTTCCCTGACCACTCAGGTGACAAGAACGTCGTTGTCATGGAGTACGTGATAGGCTCCAACCTTGAGGACGCCAGAGGAATGGCTTCTATAAACATAGCGCAGATGAAGGATGCTACCAAAAAGGGCGAGCATCTTCAGTTCGTAATGGAGGCCGGCGGATCTGACCGCTGGTTTACGAACGGCATAGAAGATTCTACCGTCGGCAGGTACGTCGTAAGCGACGGAGATATTACGGTAGAGGAGACTATCGATCCGAACACATGCATGTCCGAGCCTGAAACGCTTACGGACTTCATCCTCTGGGCAAAGAAGAATTACCCTGCGGACAGATACATGCTTGTGCTGTGGGATCACGGCGGCGGATTCGCGAGCGGATACGGCATGGATGATCTCAACAAGCGCAAGGACGGAGAAGACATAATGTCGGCGTCCGAGATCATCAAGGCCATCGGAGATGCCGGAGTGAAGTTCGATCTCATAGGCTTCGACGCCTGCCTGATGCAGAACGTCGAGTACGCGAACGCGCTCGAACCATATGCTGACTACTATCTGGCTTCGGAGGAGACTGAGCCGGGCACGGGCTGGTTCTACACCGCCGGATTCGGCAAGCTGGCTGAAGACCCTACGCTCAGCACCGAGGAATTCGGAAGGATGATGGTAAGCTCATACGACCAGAGCCTGCGCGCTGTCAATGACGGCGAGGCTCAGAAGGAGAGCACGCTCTCTCTTGTAGACCTTACTCTCGTAAAGCCGGTATACACTCAGCTGACAGATCTCTATGACGATGTGACAGCAAGAATGGCAGACAGCCCGGCTGTATTTGCCAACATGTCAGCCGGCCGTGCCGGAGCATATCAGTTCGCGGATGAGGAGCAGGTAGACATGGTAAGCTATCTGACAGCCCTCAAGAACGCCGACTACAAGCAGCAGGTAAAGAGCGACGAAGAGCTCGACGAGATAGCTCAGACGGCAAAGGCGTGCGTTGTATGCCGCAGCAGCGACTCGGCTGAAGGCGTCAACGGCATCGCGATCGACTTCCCGTACAGCCAGCTCAGTTACTACGACGACGAGCATAAGCAGCTGAAGGCAGTCAAATACAAT
>CADATR010000120.1 GCA_902790885.1 uncultured Eubacteriales bacterium | reverse complement strand
CGTACTGAGATACGGCTACGGCGTGGTGGATATAGCCATACCGGTGCTGATGCTGCAGATCCTGATTGGAGAGGTGATCGGATGCTATGGGATAGGTGAGCTTCTCTGCACAACCATCCAGAAGCGTGGACCACGCATACTGAACACATCTGCAGACAACATGTAGGTCTTTAGTGGTAAGAACCGAAAAGCAAAAAAAGAAAAGGGTCCGTTCCGGAACACATCCGGAACGGATCCTTTTGCTTCAGCGTATATCACTGCACAGTTTTGTGACCGAGCTCCTCGACGATACGGTCGTACTCGTCTTCGTCAAGTATGTAGTGCTTCCTGTAAAGAAGGTAGGCTCCCAGCATCATCAGCAGAGGTATAAGCACCATGACAAGCAGTATGCCGTGGCTCTGCCCGCTGCTTACCGAACTGATGACCGCGTCTATCTGAGTCAGCTTCTCTGCTTCAGTGATGGAGCCCATGTTGGCGGCCTGCTCCAGTGAACTGATCTGATTGGTGTAGTCAGTAACCCCGAAAATCAGGTATGAGACCGTAGTGAGCAGAACGCACAGGGCGCTTCCGAACTTAGTGAAGAATGGTCTGATGGAGGCTATGATGGCCTCATCCCTGGTGCCGTTCTTATACTCGTTGTATTCAACGGTGTTGATGATGGAGAGCATCATTATCACGTAGTAGCAGTTCATTCCGAGCTGGGCCAGCATGTAGCCTGCAGTGGTGATCCAGAATGAAGGCATGGCGGCCGGCATGAAGAGCCCGGCGGCCAGCATCATAGCGAATCCTATTACCATCACCACTCCGAAGCCTTTCATGAGAGTCTTTCTGCTCCATTTCGATGACAGCCACGGATAAGCTATCAGCAGTATTCCCGAAGCCGACAGACCGATGGTGGAGAAGAGGGAATACAGACCGCCTTTATAGCCGTAGGTGAAGTAGATGTAGGTCGAACCTATGCCGCCGACTATCAGATCGGCGCCAATCTGGTGCAGAAGGAAGATGAGGCACATCCATGACAGCTGGTCGTTGCCTGTAATAGTGGATACGATTTTTTTGAAGCTCACCGGAGGCGGCGTTGTGTCCATGTATGATCTGTCTTCCCTGACACCGAAGATGGTGAAGCAGAGGAAGAGGGGAGCGAGTATGCAGAATATGAGCGCCACGATGCCGTACGCCGTCTGCGCGTTGCCTCCTATGGCTCCCGAGCCTGTGGTGAGCATCGGGATGAAGAGGCCTGCGAGCCCTCCTCCTATACCCGCGGCGAGGTTGGTCATGGCGGTCAGCTTGTCTCTGGTGCCGCCTTCCTTGCTGAGCGAAGGTATCATGCCCCAGTAGGAAATGTCATGCATCGTATAGGCGATGCTGTACGCGAAGTATATGATGCCGAAGAACCATATGAACGCCCATCCTTCGAGCCTCACGTTGAAAGCGAGGTATACGACGACTGATGTGCTGAGTATGCCGATCACCAGCCACGGCTTGTACTTGCCCCAGCGCGTTCTGGTGCGCTCAATGATATTTCCCATGAGAGGGTCGTTCAGGGCGTCGAAGACTCTCGCGCCTATCATGATGCCCGTGATGGCCATCAGCTGAGCCGGAGTCAGATTGTGCGTGAAGAGCACATATACAAGAATGAAGTTGGTGAACAGGTTGTAGATCATGTCTCTCCCGAACGTGCCGAGAGGGAAGAACCACAGATTGCGTTTTGCCTGCTTTTCGGATATGCCTGTCTGTGACGCGGCAGTGCCTTTACTGTTGCTCATTGTCATCCCCTTTTTCTTAAAGCGATATATTGCTATTTCCCCATATGGTCAAGAAAATGTTTGTCTGTCCAGTCCTTGTCGTGCCACAGCTGTCTGAGCTGCCTGTAGTGCTCGCGCTGCTCGGCATCGTAATCACCCATGTTGTCCGAAGTAAGGAAGAAGCTTCCGTACTGCGCAAGGACTCTTGCGTGAAGATCCTTCTGCTCTTCGCTCAGCTTTATATTGTTCTTTCTGAGGAAGAATACATCCGGATCGCTGAGGAAGGCTCTGCCGTCAAGACCCCTGCGGTAGTAGGTGTTAAGTATGGTGTGCTTTGTGGAAGGGTATTCACGGTTCACGCTCCGCATGAGAACGTTGTTGTGCCAGTCGAGACTGCCGTCACAACCTATCCTGCAGTATTCCACCTTGCCGAAGGCAGGTCCGAGAGGAACGCCGCATCCGAGTATCTGCTTGTCACCGCACAGCTCTCTGAGAAAGTCCATGGCACGGCACATGCGTGCGCCGCGGCTCTCTCCGTCGAATTCACCGCCTGAGGTAGGCCACGGAGCTGCTCCGTAGAGGAAATCGAGCTTCACAAGATCGAATCCCCAGTCGTTCAGTACGGTGCCAAATGTGCGCTTAAGATAGTCGCGCACTCCCGGGTGATCGAAGTCAAGGGCGAAGAATCCTCCCCAGTTGCAGCCGGCATACCATGGCTTGCCGTTATGCTGCAGAAGCCAGTCAGGATGCTCCTTTACGAGCTGGGACTTTACCTGTGCTGAGTAAGGCGCCAGCCACAGCCCGGCCTTGAAGCCCTTGTTGTGGATATCGTCTACAGAAGCTTTCATGCCGCGCGGGAAGCGTTCAGTGTTGCATTCCCAGTCGCCTACCTGAACCTGCCAGCCGTCATCGATCTGGAACAGATCGCCCGGCTCCAGTATGCCGGCAGCACCCTCAAGATCGCGGCTTATAGTTTCGTCGCTTATCTTGTCGTAATGGTTGTACCAGCTCCCGTATCCGGCAAGAGGCTCGGCAGGGCGGCGCTTTATGCCTGCGGCCTTGAACCACTCGTCGAAGACTTCGTCGTAGCTGCCCTCAAAAGCGGCGATGTGAAGGTCCTGATCGAAACCGGCGCTGCCTGCGTCCTTTTTTATCTTAAGTACACCGCCTATCATGTCGTAATCGAATATGGTGTAGCCGTTTGTCTCATCGGTAGAACCTATGAGGAGATATGTGTTCTTATATCTCTTGTAAAAATAAGTGAATCCGTGGAACTGGCCGGGCTTTCCGCTGTAGTTGACGAAAAAGTGATCACCGTATTTAGTTGTTCCCCACGGAGCGCCCAGAATCCTGAAAATACGCCGTATGCCTGTCTGGATCTCGTAAGGCCTCACCTCGTATGAAGGAGTCCATGTCTGATATCCGTTGAAAAACACTCTTTCCGTGGACTTGCACGGAAGGCTGATCGTTATCTCTGATCCCTTGTTTTCCCTTATATATCGTGTAAGGTCAGCTCTGCTCATAAGTACCTCCTGTATATTCTCTTAAATTATACATTATCGCAGATCAGTTTTCGCATACTTTTGAGTTTCAGACGTATCTGCCTGTTTTGCATGGAGGATGGACAGGGCGTTCTTTCATCGTGTCTTTTTTTAAAACTTCTCTCTTGGTTGAATGCGGAATGCAAATGATGTTTAATATTAGTCTGGGAAAGATGCAGCGGAAAATGTCAAGAAAAGCAAGAAATACAGAAACAGAAGCGGAGAAGAGGAGTGCCGTACGTGTCCGGGTAATAAGGGATGCTGCGGTGATATTTGTGTGTCTTGTAATACTTATTGGTTTTGCAGGCTCGCGCAACGTCATAACTCCGGAGCCTGAGTATGCTTTTGTCGGCGGCACAACGAGGGATGTTCCGGTCTATCTGATCGGCATACCTTTGGAAGGTGAGAGAGCTGATGGTGGAGCACCGGACGAGACGGCAGAAGAGGGATCCGGTGAAGAGGTTGAGGAGGACAACGGTCATGATGCCGAGGCGATCGAGATCGGAAGACTCGTGCGCGGCTCATCGGTCAAAAAGCTGCTCGGAGTAAAAGAGCTTGACGGTGTCAGATACTGCAGAGTCGACAGAACCGGTTTTGAAGGGGCGGCCGATCTTTACATGAAAGAGGAGAACCTGGTCCTTTCCGCAGATAAAGTTGTTCAGGAGACCGAGGTCTATGTAAGGACTCCGGCCACGATCTATGGCGAGAGCACAGGGCCGGCGATCGCGTCATTTGCTGAAAAAGGGGCATGCCTCAAAGTTACAGGATATGATAACATGCTGCCAGACGGATCTGTGCATAAATATAAAGTGGAATATGAAGAAAGCGACGGTACGGCCGAGGGCTATGTTTACGGCAAATACCTGACGGATTCTGCTGAGAAAGCCGGGGAAGTTTACAACGAAAACGGCATTTACGATAAGGCCGAGAAGGACAAGTACGGTTACAACCTTTACGGCGGCAAGGCAGAGAACCTCGATTACTATCCTTATGAAAAGCCTGTGATAGAGTGCAATGAGTTCTGCGCCGACGCCAGAGCGATGTATCTCAACTGTGCTGCCGCCGCAAGCCCGGACAGCTATATCAAGCTGATCGAAAAGACTGACTGCAATGCGGTGGTAGTGGATATAAAGGACGGAGTGCTGGCCTGGCCGGCGAAGACAGCAGAGGAGTGGTCGCCCAGGTCATACAAGACGGCATACACTTCACTCAAAGATTATAAGAATGGTATCGACAAGCTCAGGGATACAGGCGTCTACATGATAGGCCGCATAGTCGTCTTCAATGATCCTGTATATGCCAAAGACCATCCTGAAGACTGCATAAAGTATGGCGGCAGATCAACATGGCCGAGCGCCTACTCGCGCGATGTGTGGGAATACAACGTGCGTCTGGCTCAGGAAGCTATAGATGAGTTCGGCTTCAATGAGATACAGTTCGACTACGTCAGATTCCCGGAGAACGCATATGAGATGTCGGGGAATAAAAAAACGAAGTTCCGCAACGTATACGATGAAGAGAAGGGGCAGGCGATACAGAATTTCTGCTTCTATGCAGCTGACCAGATCCATGAGGCCGGAGCGTATATCTCGATCGACGTCTTTGGCGAGAGCGTGTACGGATACATGACTGCGTACGGTCAGTACTGGCCGGGCATATCCAATATAGTTGATGCAGTGAGTGCAATGCCTTATACAGACCATATGGGCAGCGAGGAGGCGTGGAAGAATCCATACCAGACGACGAAGGCCTGGGCAAAGAAGGCGAAGAAACAACAGGACTATCTGGAAAACCCGGCGGCGGCCCGCACGTGGATCACTGGTTACGATACACCATACTGGGCGCCGACTGAAAACTACGGTGAAAAGGAGATGAAGGCGCAGATACAGGCTCTCATAGATGCGGGCCTCGAAGGAGGCTTCATCCCTTGGAACAGCACGAATGATCTTGGCAAATACAAGCAGTACAAAGACATCTGGAACAAATAAGCGGATGCAGAAAAATCCGACGCGAGATGGCCCGAGGAGGAGCTGAAGCACACCGCGGCAGCGCTCTGACGACTGAACGAACTCCGGAAACTGGAGCTCCGCACGCTTGCAGCGGAGCGGAATTTCCGGAGGCGCCTGGAGGAGCGATGAAGCAGCTTGTGCTTCGTGACGACGAGGCACGAGCACGAGGATTTATTCTGCATTCGCGCTGTACGCTGAACTGATTGTTGCAAAA
>CADATR010000119.1 GCA_902790885.1 uncultured Eubacteriales bacterium | reverse complement strand
AACACCATAAACCGCCCGATAGAAAAGGGCGTCAACAACCACTATATCAACGACGCGAAGCGCATACTGAGGGAGAATCCCGATCTCATAATAATCGGTGTCACCGGAAGCTACGGCAAAACGAGCGTGAAGTTTTACCTTGAGACTCTGCTGAGACAGAAGTACAGAGTGCTCGTGACGCCTGAGAGCTACAACACACCGATGGGCATCGTTATCACCATCAGGAAGTTCCTCAAGCCGACGCACGAGATCTTCGTGTGCGAGATGGGCGCAAGGTATGTAGGCGAGATAAAAGAGGACTGCGATCTGGTGCATCCGCATCACGGACTCATCACCTCTATTGGGCCGCAGCACCTCGACACTTTCGGCAGCCTTGAAAACATACAGAAGACTAAGTTTGAGCTCGCGGATGCGGTGCCTGACGGCGGCATCCTCTTCCTCAACGGAGACAACGAATACATCACTGAGGAGCTTCAGCGCAGAAAGGGCAGCCGCCCGCTCTATGACGAACCGGTCATTTATCATTCGGAGAATACCGGAACCGGATATTACGCGTCTGATGTAGTTGTTACGAATCACGGCACTGACTTCACTGTCAACGCGCCTGACGGAGAGTCTGAGAGATTCTCGATGAAACTCGTCGGAGGTCATAATGTCATCAACGTAGTGGGTGCCATAGCTGTGGCACACGAACTCGGCATATCGCTGGCTGAGCTCAGGATACCTGTAAGAAGGATCAAGAGCGTGCCTCACCGCATGGAGATGAAGAACCACGGCGATGTTACGATAATCGACGACGCCTTCAACTCGAATCCTATCGGATCGAAGGCCGCCGTTGAGACACTTGCGCTTATGGACGGCATGCGTATACTCATCACACCGGGCATGGTAGAGCTCGGCGAAGACGAGGCTGAGTATAACAGAAAATTCGGTACCTATGCGGCAGACTGCTGCGACAGGATATTCCTCGTCGGCAGAAAGCACACAGAGCCTATAAAAGAAGGCATACTCAGCAAGGGTTTCCCTGAGAAGAATCTTGAAGTATTCGACAAGGTGGAGGACGCCATCAGCCGAGCCTATGCAGTAAAGACAGATCAGCATAAATACATACTGCTCGAGAACGATTTACCTGATAATTATTGATGCGAACCGGCCGGATGATATATCTTAGCCGGGCAACCCGGGTGCACCAGGCTGGTATATGCTGGGTCAGCTTCCATCAAAAACTCATGATGTGTAAATATGCATGGAGACTGATGCATATACATACTGTTTCGGCAGGTTTTACACTTAAAAAGGACTTTAAAATTTTTTGTTAAATATTTCGGATGGCCTCACTCCCATATTTAGCAATTCGGTATGTCGAATGCTGCGGGGAATATACATGCATCTGTGATCCATGTACAATGTCTGCTGGTTGCCCACAAGTGTGCTTAAATAAAAGAATTATCGGCAAATCAGTAAAAAGAGTCTGACAGTTGTATCATGTATATCAATGCATAAAGAGGCTTAATGTAGAAGGAACAAACAATTGCTAAATATATGGAACAAATGAAACAAAAGTTTTAGCAACTTTTGAAAAAGTCCTTCAGGAGACCCCTGTGCTGTTTTAAGTTAGACCCAGGATGCTGTTCTGGATGGCAGCCGCTTGGAAATGGGGATGTGCATACTGGCAGCAGCTCGGAAAATCAGGACTCGGGGATTATAATCAAAGAAACCACACTTCACAGGAGATAAGAAATGAAGACGAAAGTCGCTATGATGTTCGGCGGCAAGACTGTTGAGCATGAAGTATCTGTAATATCCGGCATTCAGGCTCTGAAAGCCATGGATACCGATAAATACGAAGTGATACCGGTGTACATGACCAAGGATAATGAGATGTATACCGGCGCTGATGTCGGAAAGATAGAATCATATAAGGATATCCCGGGACTGCTTAAGAAATCGCAGCGCGTAATTATGGTGAACGAGGGCGGAAGGGTGCAGCTCGTGCCTTATCCTGCGAAGATGTTCGGCGGCCAGAAGCCGATAGCCATCGACATTGCCTTCCCGGTTGTCCACGGCACGAATGTAGAGGACGGAGCCCTTCAGGGCTACCTGAAGACAGTAGGGGTCCCGTTTGTTGGGCCTGACGTCACATCGTCTGCCATCAGCATGGATAAATTTATCACCAAGGCCGTGCTCAGGGAGGCGGGAGTTCCTGTGCTCGATGCCAGAGTGTATACCATGGCTGATTACGAGTACCCTGAGAAGATAGCGGAGGATATCGAGAAGACTATCGGATATCCTGTCATCATAAAGCCTGTCAATCTGGGATCAAGCGTCGGTATAGGCGTCGCAAAGAGCAGGGATGAGCTCATCGACGCGATCGATGACGCTTTCAGATACGCCGCCCGCATAATGGCTGAGCATGCCATATCAAAGCTCAGGGAGATAAACTGCTCGGTGCTCGGAGACGAGAACGGGGCTGAGGCGTCGGAGTGCGAAGAGCCGATGACTTCGGGAGAGATACTCAGCTATGATGACAAATATGTAAACGGCGGAGGCAAAAAGGGCGGAGCCAAGGGCACCGGCGGCTCAAAGGGAGCAGGCATGGCCAATCTCTCAAGAAAGATACCGGCGGAGCTGAGCCCTGAGAAGCGCGAAGAGATCCGTGAGCTCGCTGTTAAGTCGTTCAAGGCTCTCGGCTGCTGCGGAGTATCGCGCATAGACTTCATGATAGATGTGGATGAGGACAGGCTCTACTTCAACGAGATCAACCCTATACCGGGCTCGCTCGCTTTCTATCTGTGGGAGCCTGTGGGCGTTCCGTATAAGGAGCTGCTCGACCGCATGATACAGCTGGCTCTTAAGAGGGCACGCATTGAGGAATCCCTGACATTCACATTCGATACGAATATCCTGGCAAACGCTAAACTGTGACAGACTGAAATGGCTAAAGATACAAGAGAGAAGATCGTCAGGACTGCATGGAAGCTTTTCTACGAGAAGGGCTTCGGCGAGACAACGATCAATGACATAATCCGCGAGGCGGATATCTCAAAGGGCACGCTCTACTATTATTTCAGAAGCAAGGATGATCTGCTCAGCACGCTTTCCGAGCTGCTCGACCATGAGTACGAAAGGCTCGAAGGGGAAGAGCCGGAGGGTCTCAGCTGCTTTGAAAAGCTCATATGGCTCAATTACGAAGTGCACTCGTTCATGGAGAAGACGATGGACTACCGGCTTCTGGCATATCTGTATTCCGCGCAGATAATCAAGGAGAGCTTCTCGGCCCTGCTCAACCGCAACAGGTATTATTACAGATATATCGAGCGCATCATGGAAGAGGGCCGCAGAAACGGCGAGCTGACAGACAGCATGCCTGTAAGCGACATGGTCAGCTACTTCAGCATGTGTGAGAGAGCCCTGGTCACCGACTGGTGCATGAACAACGGCAGCTTTTCGCTCGCTGAGTTCAGCAGAAAGGTCTTTCCGGTGATGCTCGAAGGTCTAAAAAAGCAATGACCCGCAGTGGATGAAACAAAAAAGCAGTTCGCATGAACTGTTTTTTTTATTGCACATACATATCATGAAACTGTATAATATTAATGAAAGTTTTTAGACCGCGGTCTAAAACGGAGCCTATAACTATGCATGCGATAACAAATATACAGAAATATTCAATACATGACGGGGACGGCATACGTACAACAGTCTTTTTCAAGGGCTGCCACCTGAGATGCTGGTGGTGCCACAACCCCGAGACCCAGAGATTTGAGCCTGAGCTTCAGATAGATACTCAGAAGTGCACGGGCTGCGGCAGATGCGAGGACGTCTGCCCGTCAGGCGCCATAACCATGTCGGAGCCTGATGAATACGGAAGAAAGTCGGTGATCGACCGCGAGAAGTGCATCAGGTGCGGAAAGTGCGTCGATGCCTGCCTCGGCAATTTCAGAGTGCTGGTCGGCAAGGAGTACACCGTAAAAGAGCTCGTGAAGATATGCCTTCAGGATCAGATGTTCTATGAGCAGTCGGGCGGCGGCGTAACGCTGTCGGGCGGCGAGGTGATGGCAATGGATCCTGAGTACATACAGTCCCTGGTAAAGACTCTTTACAGGGAAGGCGTGGATGTCACGATAGACACCTGCGGACAGGCTCCTTACAGCAATTTCGAGGCGATACTGCCGTATGTGCACACATGGCTTTACGATGTAAAGGTGATAGACGAAGAGAAGCATAAGAAGTACATCGGAATGAGCAATAAGCTCATACTCGATAACCTTAAGGGCATCGCGAAGGCTGGCGCACGCATATACATAAGGATACCGACCATCAAAGAGGTCAACGGAGACCCGGAGTCGATGGCGCAGATCATAGACTTCCTGAAGGAGAACGGCATACAGGCTCCTCAGGTGAACCTTCTGCCTTACCACAGCACCGGCTCCCATAAATACGGTAAGCTCGGACGTGATTATCCGGCCGCAGAACTGACGGCCCCGTCCGATGAAGATATGCAGTCATTTGTTGAACAATGGAATAAAGCAGGTTTTGCTAATGTGAAGATCGGCGGTTAAGCCGGACGGAGGACAAAATGGAAGAACGCGGAATGAACGCAAGGATCAAAGCGCTGAGAAAGGTCAGCATGGAGACACAGCCTCACATCGATCTCGAAAGAGCGAAGATCGAGACAGAGGTCTACAAGGAGTGGGAAGACAAGGTATCCCTCCCTGTACTCAGAGCGCTCGTACTGAAGGAGTACTTCAGCAAAAAGACTCTCTATCTCGGAGAGGGCGAGCTTATCGTAGGTGAAAAGGGCAAGGACCCTCAGTCGTCGCCTACATTCCCTGAGCTCACATGCCACACTCTTGAGGACATGCACATCATGAACGACAGAGCTGTCGTAAACTACTCTGTCACAGAGCAGGATCTCAAGGATCAGGAAGAGCTGATCATCCCTTACTGGAAGGGCAAATCGATGAGAGACAAGCTGCTCAACAGCATGACTGAAGAGTGGAAAGAAGCATATGCTGCCGGCATGTTCACAGAGTTCATGGAGCAGAGAGGCCCTGGACACACATGCGGAGGCAAGAACGTATTCATCAAGGGATACGCTGACTATAAGGTAGAGATCCAGGAAGCCATCGACGCTCTCGATTTCATGAACGATCCTGAAGCTCTCCAGAAGAAGGACGAGCTCGAGGCCATGATGATTGACTGCGATGCTGTCATGATCCTCGGCGAAAGATACAGAGAGCTTCTGACAGAAGAGGCTGCAAAATGCGAAGACCCTGTACGCAAAGCAGAGCTCGAGCAGATGGCAAAGAACCTCGAAGTAGTTCCGGCTCACAAGCCTCAGACCTACTGGCAGGCGATCCAGCTCTACTGGTTCACACACCTTGCAGTTACAACAGAGCTCAACCCTTGGGACGCTTTCAGCCCGGGCAGACTCGACCAGCACCTCATCCCTTACTATGAAAAGGACGTTGAGGACGGCATCCTCGATGACGAGAGAGCTCTCGAACTCCTCGAGTGCCTCTGGGTCAAGTTCAACAACCAGCCTGCACCTGTAAAGGTA
>CADATR010000118.1 GCA_902790885.1 uncultured Eubacteriales bacterium | reverse complement strand
TCCTGCGGCGCTCCTCGTCTGTGGGTTCATTTATATCCGGGACCATTATCACACTCATCCCTGCTGCGAGTGCGGAGGAAACACCCGTATGAGCGTCCTCAACAACAAGGCAGCGGGCGGGGTCGGTCCCACAGAGCCCGGCGGCTATCAGGTATGGTTCCGGAGAAGGCTTGCTGTGTCTGATCATGCTGACATCCACGATAGGCTCTTCCGGCGGATCGATGCCATGAAGAGAGAGGTACCTGTCTATAAGATACCTCGGAGAAGACGAGACTATGGTCCACCGCAGGCCGCTTTCCCTTAGGAACTGCATCATGGCATCGAGGCCCGGTTTCTTGGGAATAAAGCAGGTGAGAAGCGTTTCACTTCCACGCCTGTACAGCTCTTTTACAAAGCTGTATGAGTCCTCATCGCTGAGCCCCAGGAGTTCTGCAAATAAACGTCTCTCTATCTCTCCTCCGGTACCCGCGGCCCTGAAATACAGTTCAGGAGGCCCCGGGTGATCCATGTCTTTCAGGAGGTCCCTGAAAACTTCAAACCATATTTGCTCCGTATCGAACATGGTGCCATCCATGTCAAAAAGTATCAGATCGATTGTCTTCATGCCTGTTTTGCTCATTGACGCTTATAATTGACCGAAACGGTCAAAACTGTTCAAAAAGTGAAAAAAAAAGTAAAAATATTGTTAAAACCAAGCAAATATTAGCATAAAAAGCGAAAAATGACAAAAACTTTGACAAAAAATAGATAAAACTGAATGAAAAATGACCGAAACAGTCAAAAATAGTTGTACAAAAAGGCCTCTGTTGCTATAATCAAAATATCAAATCGCGATCTGTATTTATTTGCGTTGTTGTTGTTGCTAGGGGAGGTGTTGCGAGTGAAGGAGATTTACCCGGATTTCGTTGTTCCCGAGCTTACGGGCATACTGCTGATCAGTCACGGCGGTTATGCCGGCGGTCTTGCAGAAGCGGCAGGCATGGTTTTCGGCGAGATACAGAATTTCGCGGCTCTTTGCTTTGACGAAGAGACGGACCCGGATGATTTCGGTGAAAGCATCCATCGTGCAGTGAATTCTTTTCCTGCCGGCTGCCTGGTATTGGCGGATCTGTTTGGAGGAACTCCATTCAATCAGCTGATGCTTGCCAATCCTGAAAGAAACTTCTCTGCTGTTTGCGGCGTCAACCTGAATATGCTGCTGCAGGTCCTCTTATCGCGCGAAGGGAGATCCGCAGCTGATCTGGTCAGTATCGCCGTTGACGCAGGACGCGAGGGCATCGTGGATGTTGACTCGGTGCTTTCCGGAAAATGACTGGGTTTAAAAATATAGTGGAAAAGGAGGTAAAATCATGTCACTGTTTCAGGCTATAGTTCTTGGCGGCCTGTACTGGCTGAGCTACTGCGGCTTCGGATGCCACGGCCTCAACCTTCTTGTACTTCAGCCGCTTCCGCTGTCAGTCCTGGTAGGGCTTGTCCTGGGCGATGTGCCTACGGCAATGATAGTAGGCGCTACGATACAGCCTATGTATCTGTCACAGACACAGGCAGGATGGGTAATCACGCAGGATACATCTGCTGCGGGTGTCATTACGGCGGCGGTCGTTATCACCAGCGGAATGGACATAAAGAGCGCTATGGCAGTCGCTGTTACTGCAGGAGTGCTTCTGTCCCAGCTTACAAATGTTCGTATGACGGTAGGCTCCGTATGGAACCATCTCACTGACAAGTATATCGCTGAGGAAAAATATGAAAAGACATGGCTGTCTTCTGTAGTATTCCCGAGCTTGTTCAAGGTGGTGCTGTACTGGCTGCCTATGACCCTGATACTTTACTTCGGAGCTTCCTCGCTCGGAGCTCTTATCAACGGACTTCCTGAATGGCTTCTCAACGGTCTGTCTGCAGTCGGAAGCCTGATGCCTATCCTCGGAATGTGCATCGTGGCATCGACGATCAACAAGAGGGGATTCTTCCCGTTCTTCATCGCAGGATTCTTCGCCGTTGCGTTTACAGGCCTTTCACCAATCGGAATAGCTATTCTCGGTATATTCGTTGCATACTTCTACTTCTTTGTTACAAATAAGGGCGAAAGCCTTGCAATAGATTTCAGCGCAGCGTCAGACTCAACGGGCGGCAAGGTCTCGAAGAGAGAGCTCGATCTGGCTACCCTGAGACTGCTGTTCTTCTACACTGCAGGCAACAGCTTTGAGCGTTATCAGGCCAACGGAGTCGTTACAACGATGTATCCGGTACTGAAGAAGCTCTACAAGGATGATCCTGCCGGAATGAAGGAAGCTATGGAAAGAACTTCAGAGCTCTTCAACGCGGAAGACATGACAGGCGCTCTGCCTATCGGAATCGCACTGTCGATGGAAGAGCAGAAGGCTGGCGGCGCTCCGATCGAAGGAGAACTCATCACAGAGACCAAGGCGGCACTGTTCCCGCCTATGGCAGCCCTCGGCGATACGCTCAACTGGGCGACCATAGTCCCGATCGTGCTTGCTCTCATGTGCCCGTACGCTATGACGGGAGCATGGTGGCCGGGCATCCTCGCAGTTATTATCTGCGCGGTACTCACCAACTCAGAGGCATTCTTCCTCATGCGCTTCGGTTACAACGTAGGTACCAAGGCTGTCAAACAGCTTACTGAGAGCGGTCTTATCGACAAGATCCTTTCGTTCTTCACTGTACTCGGTCTCTTCGTCATCGGCGGCATGACATGCTCGCTCGTACACGTCGCGACACCTATCGAGATCGTAACAGAGTCGTCCGTAGTTAATCTCCAGGCGGACGTGCTTGATGCTCTGGTACCGAACCTGCTCACGTTCATTGCAACGATGATCGTATACAGCATCCTCAAGAAGGGAAAGACTTCGGTTATAAAGGTCATCCTCGGCATGGTGGTTGTGGGTATCGTATGCGGTGCATTCGGCATCCTGATTTAAATCATTAGACAACTTCAACGAACGGAGGATCAGTCATGGCAAAAATAGCACTCGTAAGGATCGACAATCGTCTGATTCACGGCCAGGTAGTTACGGGATATATCGGTAAACTGGGAGTCAATAAGATTATAGTGGTCGACGATAAGACCGCTTCAAATGAGTTCGCCAAGGACGTGCTCGCACTTGCGGTACCGCCGGGAGCGGTCCACGAGGTCCTCTCTGCAGCGGATGCAGCAGCAAGATGGCAGGAAGACGGATTTGGCGCAGGCAGCGTAATGATCATCTTCAAAAGTGTCCCGACTGCCCGTGACGCCTATGAGAAGGGACTGCATTTTGAGTCTCTCATGGTAGGCTGCACAAAGACCGGTTCTGACAGGACCAAGATAGAAGGGGCTATATCTCTTAACAAGGAAGAAGCCGTAATGCTGGACGAGCTCGAGACTTCGGGTGTGGATGTGGTATTTCAGCAGACGGCGCAGACTGTTCTGTCATCGTGGAAGGACGTTAAAAGAAATCACCATTTCTAAAACTCGGGTGATGCCGGCCGCGTGCCGGCATACCCTGATGGGAGAAAGGGGACGCTGTTAATGAAAGAAGAACTGAAGCTGCTTAAGGAGTATGAGGGTAAAAACCGGTATGCGGGAGTTCCTACTGAACAAACGACCGGAAGGCTCCACTATAATGAGAATCTTTACGGACCTTCGCCCAAGTGCCTCGAGAGTTTAAAGGACCTGGTTATCACGGACCTGTATCAGTATGAATCAGGCGCTCATGATGATCTGACCGATAAACTGGCAGAAATACTCGGCGTTCCGGCAGAGAACATATTTCTGAATAATGGTTCTGCAGAGAACATAAAAAGCATCATAGGCATGCTGACCGCGGGAGAAAACAAGCGTGTCATTCTGCCTGACCCGGGATGGAGTTATTACTACGGCCTGGCCGACTATAAGTTCTGTGAGACATGGCTTTACCATGTCAGGGAGGGCGAAGACAAATGCTATCATGACATGCAGGAGCTTCGCAGCCTCATAGAGGAACATGAGCCGGCGCTTGCTGTGATCACTTCACCTGCCATGCCTACGGGCAATCTGGCGGATCCGGTAATGGTAGAAGACCTTGTAAGAGACTTCCCGCAGACGGTATTTCTGATGGATGAGGCATATCTGGGGTTTGCTGATTATCCGTTTGACGCGGCAAGACTCATCAGAGAGTATGACAACATAGTATTCTCCAGAACATTTTCCAAATATTACGGACTTGCCAATCTACGCATAGGATATGCGTTCTGCTCGTCAGCGCTGAGACGCGTACTGTGGCTTGATAATCCGCTCCACCGCCTGCCTCACATAAGCAAGAGGATGGCGATCGCGGCCCTCAATGACACTGCGTATTATGACGATATCGGCAGACGCACAATTGCTTCGAGGGATCAGCTCATCAGCGATCTGAATGAGATACCGGATGTTCTTGCGTATAAGTCAGACGCGAACTTCGTGTATATCAGGCTGATCGGGTATGATGTCGACAAGATCAAGGCCATATGTGAGGAGAACGGATACCTGATTCGCATATTCGGGGGCGACAATGAGAAGCACCTGCGGATCACAATAACTACTGACGAAGATATGCCTGCATTCAAGGCAATGCTTATCAAAGCGATCGAAGAATCCGTAATGTAACTCCAGTGAAAAAGAGTCCGTCCTGCAGCTTCTGCGGGACGGACTCTTTGATTGTTGTCAGAATCAAAAGATACGGCACTCCGGCCGGATCACAGGCGTCACGGCTTGACGACCGAATCAGGGAAGTAGATCTTTACCTGAGGATTTGCTGCCCTGACTAATGAAGCGGCTTTTTCGAAATCCACTACAGCAGCCTTTTTGTCAAGGCTATGGGTGATGTTTGTTCCTTTTACCTTACCGTTCGCATCTTCGGCTGCTACGTAAAAACTCAGTACGCTGCTGTTCTGCATAAGCGAGAATCTGACGATGTCGCTGTACCTGATAGTTTTACCGTCAGCTCCGAGAAGCTTTGAGATACCGGCGGCGGGAATGTACACGCTGTCCTTCCCAAACTCGGCGATGGTCTTGCTGCCTACCTTTAAAGTAAATCCTTCTGCTCCGTTATACATGATCCCCCTGTCCTTTCCCTTACAGGCTTATTCTGCTATAAGCACTTCTATGCCGTAATCCCTGAACTGTGCAACGGATTCCGGCGTGACCCTGCTGTCCGTGATTATTCTATGGACGCGTTCATATTTATCATAAACCATGAAGGCGCGCTTGCCTATCTTGGAAGAATCCATCAGAACAAAAGCGTGCTCCGATATTTTCATTGCCGCGGCGCTGAGCCTGGCGAATTCGGGATCGGCAGTAGCGAAGCCCTCCTCGAAGGTGAAGCCGTCGACACCGATGAAGCTCTTGTTGAAATGGAATCTGTCGAGGAATTTCTCACTGAAGTATCCGGCAAAGCTCCGGCGGTCCTGATAATAGCTTCCGCCGATCAGCATTACGTTGTAGCTTGGAGCAAGAAGCTCAAGGTTGGCAAGAGAGTTGGTTACTACCGTTACTCCGTGGAGTTCTCCGTCGCGCAGACGGTCGACAAGGCGCTGGGCCATGTGCACGGTGGTGGTACCGCAGTCTATGAAGATGAAGTCATCG
>CADATR010000117.1 GCA_902790885.1 uncultured Eubacteriales bacterium | reverse complement strand
ACCATGTGGGGCATCTTGGCCGCAGAGGACTATACTGATAAGGACTGGTATATCAAGGGCTTTGAGAACTACGATACGACAGACCTCTTCATCGACATCCCGGTGACAGAGACCGAGCTCGGATATCTGCCGGATCTTCCTGAGAAGACCTGGGATACCATACTCGACTGCAAGATAGCTGCCTACCTCAGGACTGAGGAAGGCATAATGTACATCGGCCGCGAGCACTTCTATGATACGGATGAAGCCGGACACCCTCTCGTCAGCATGGACGGTATCTGGGCACAGGTCAACGGCCATATCATATGCTATGAGACAGGCGAGCCGCTTGTGACCGAAGAGGGCACCACTTACCGCGGAACAGCCAGGGCAAGACTCAACGGCACGGAAGACATCACACTGCACATCGAATGGGATCCAGTCAAGGATGACCAGGATGCTGAAGTCACCGGCCGCGTTGTCGGATACAGCAGAGATGACGAGGAAGAAACGTTCTTCATGAAGAAGGGCTACGAGCAGTTCGAGACAGGTGATACCATAGAATTCCTCTTCGACTTCTACGACGACGAGGGCAACCTGGTAAAGACTGATACGTACGGCGGCAAGATCCGCGTCATTACTGACGATCAGCTGTCCGTAAAGGACGAGCTTCTGGAGTCCGGCACAATAGTGCAGTACTTCGGCGTGCTGACCGACGTATACCAGAGAGAACTCATGACAGAAGAGATACTGGAGCAGGTACAGTAGAAGCAGAATAGAGAAGACGGGAACGGCACGTTCCCTTCAAAGAAAGCTAAGAGGGCGGTCAAAAAACCGCCCTCATTATTTTGCAATGAGACTTGCTGCCTCTTTTGTTCCTTCTAGACGAAGAGGTCTGTGAAGCTGAAGGTGCGGCAGTCTACCATGCCGCGGTTTGTGAGCCTCAGCTCAGGCAGGCATGCCAGCGGGATCAGCGCCATCGTCATATATGGCGAGTTGATCACGCAGCCCATCTCTTTCCATGCCGCGTCGAGCTTTTCTATAAGCGCGGCTACCTCTTCAACAGGCAGGTCGCTCATGAGGCCTGCGATCGGAAGCGGCACGAGTGCCAGCACCTTGCCGTCCGCAACAGCGCACATTCCGCCGCCGCATTCAACGAGAGTGTTGGCTGCGAGAGCCATGTCTTCGTCATTGGTGCCGGCAACGAGCAGGTTGTGAGCGTCGTGCGATACGGTCTGTGCCATGGCTCCCTTTTTGAATCCGAAGCCTTTCACGAATCCGCAGCCCTTGGTGCCTGTCTCGTGATGGCGCTCAAATACGGCCATCTTCATTATATCCTGGCTGCTGTCAGCCTCCACGAAGCCATCCTGCACCTTCAGATCCATTATCCTTTCGTAGTTGCCTACGCGGTTAGGGATGATCTCCATGACTCTTGTCTTAACAGTGTCTCCGGCTCCCTCCGGCGCCGCGATCTTAAAGCAGTCGGTCGTTATGTCATAGCCGACATGCATGGTGTTGTAGACGAAGTCAGGGAATGCGGACTTGCCTACATCGACTGTCATCTTTCCGTTCTCGGCCACGACGTCGCCGTCGATGATGGTGCGCGTAATGCGGATGTCGTTCAGATCGTTGAAGAACACGATGTCAGCGCACTTGCCCGGCGAGATGCTGCCCATCTCGTGATCCATGCGGAAGCAGGTAGCCGGGTTGATGGTCACATACTGTATGGCTTTTATAGGATCGAGTCCTTCCTTAATGGCGCAGCGGACGATGTAGTCCATGTGGCCTTCGCTTATGAGGGTGTCAGGGTGCGTGTCGTCTGAGATGAGGCAGGCGAAGCGGTCGTCTACCTTGTTGTCGAGTATGGCGCGGATGATGACCGGCATGTCGTGCCATGCGCTGCCGTAGCGCATGAGAGCGTACATTCCGTGGCGCATCTTCTCGAGAACATCCTCTGCGCGGGTCGACTCGTGGCAGCATCTGACTCCCGAGGCGATATACGCGTTGAGTCCCGGGCCCGTCTCAGGCACGGAGTAGTGGCCTGTTATGACCTGATCGGCCTTGAGAGTTTCGGCCAGCTCGCCGTGGATGTTAGGCTCGGCTCCCAGAACGTTAGGGAAGCTCATCATCTCGCCGAGGCCCATGATGCCGTCCCATGTCATCATCTCGCGGACCTCTTCAGGACCTATGTGCGAGCCTGTGTCCTCGAATCCGGCAACGGCAGGAACGCATGAAGGCACATTCGACATCGCCTTAAGAGGAGCTCTCTTCGCATCGTCGATCATGGCCTTTACGCCCTCAGGCCCGCAGACGTTGCAGATCTCGTGAGGATCCATGAAGATGCCTGTGGTGCCGTTCGGGACTACAGCGCGGGCATACTCTCCGACGCTTATCATGGCCGACTCCACGTGGATGTGAGCGTCCATGAATCCAGGAGCTATATACTGGCCGGACGCATCTATAACTTTAGTGTTTTCACCAATGCAGTGAGCCGCGTCGCCTACAAGAGCGATGCGGCCTTCAGCGATCGCCACATCTATGCCCTCCTGTATCTCGGCTGTGCATACATTTACCAGCTTGGCGTTTTTAATGACCATGTCCGCCTTCTCGACGCCCATCGCCACATTCGCCATCGTTCTTGTTACTTCATATAGGGGCTTTTTACAAAATTTATTGAGCATAATAAATCACCTCCTGATAGCAAAAGTATAGCATATATTCGCGAGCATACTGTGTGGTAAAATAATACTGTACACGGCATGTTGAGCAGCCTGCAATAATACCGCCAGGCACGCTCTCGCTGCTATCGAAGGCGCTGGCCGCCGTAGATCAATGCTTTCGACACTGCGGCAACGCCGTGGTGAAAAAGAAAGCATTACATTCGGACGCAGTAGTTCTATGGAGCAGAAAAATGGCTAATAAAAAAGAGGCGCTCAAGAGCGGAATGATCGGGAATATACGGAGCGGGGGAGCCTGGTTCACGACGCGAAAGGACAAGTACGTGAAGATCGGCTTCAGCGAGGCGGACAACTGCTATTTTGCCAGAGAGTGCTTCCTTAAGGACGGCTCTCTCGAAGGCGGGGCGTACTCGTTCGGGACGGACTGGTTCGACATCAGCTTCCACGGCAGGTACATCCATATATACGCCGATCCGGATACATTCAGACAGTGGCCGGTCCTGTACCGCGCCGGCGCGGGTACTGTATACAGCAGGGCAGCTGATCAGGCTGAAGGAGGCGGCTCGGGTCTGAGCGGCCAGGCGGAGCGGATGCTGAAATTCTGCAGGCAGGCGGACGCTGAGGCTCTGGCGGGAATCGATGCTGCGTATGAAATAAACGGCACGAATTTCGAGCACATTATAAGTGTCAAAGGGGACGACGCGGCGGTGCGTTTTGTCTGGAGGAAAGACGGGTAACACTGGCAAGTGAAAGGAGATTTAAAATGGCAACTGTAGAAGAACTCATCAAGCAGTACGAGACTGACCCTGAACTTCAGAAAGAGGTAGAGGCAATCCTTGCTGATAACAAGATCACAATGGGAGAATTCATAGGCTTCGCAAAGAAGCACGATGTTGAGGTGTCGCTCGCGGACTTCCCGAAGCTCATCAGTGAGGCAAAGGAAGCAGGGCTGCTCAAGTAGCGGACCGAAGAGCGGACGGCGCGGCATGTGAGATCGGAGCGGAAAAATGGCAGAGCGAAAGGGTGAGAACCAGAAGCTGAAGATGCTGTACATAGTGCGGCTGTTTTCGCGCGAGACTGATGACGCGCACAAGCTTACCATGCCCGAGATAATCTCGAAGCTGGCGGCTGAGGGCGTCAACGCTGACCGCAAGACGCTGTATCAGGACTTCGATGAGCTGCGCAGATTCGGCTTCGACATCATATCGGAGAAGGACGGCCACGGCTTTTACTACTACCTCGGCAGCAGGGATTTTGAGCTGCCGGAGCTGAAGCTGCTGGTGGACTCGGTGCAGTCATCCAAGTTCATAACAGACAAGAAGTCGGATCAGCTCATAAAGAAGCTCGAGTCGCTGGTAAGCAGATACGAAGGCTCTCAGCTGCACAGGCAGGTGATAATCTCCGGCCGTGTGAAGACTATGAACGAGAGCATCTATTACAATGTCGACAAGATACACGCGGCCATAGGCGACAACCGGCAGATAAGGTTCAAGTATTTCGACTGGAACCTCAGGAAGGAGATGGAGCCGCGCTATGGCGGCAAGTGGTATAAGCTGAGCCCGTGGGCCCTGATGTGGGACGACGAGATGTACTATCTGGTCGCCTACGACTCGAAGCATGAGACCATAATCCACTACCGCGTCGACAAGATGACGCAGATAGAGATGCTCGACGAGGCGCGCGAGGGGCACGAGGCCTTCGGACGCTTCAACATAGCGCATTATACCAATACGCTTTTCGGCATGTTTGCCGGAGACGAGACGAAGGTGACCATAGAGGCGGAGAACCGGCTGGTGAGCGTGTTCATCGACCGCTTCGGCAAGGACATCATCATAGCGCCGATCGACGATGGACACTTCCGCACCACGGTCACGGTAGCAGTCAGCAAGCACTTCTTCGGCTGGATAATGGCTCTCGACGGAGATGTGAAGATAGTGGCGCCGGACAGCGTCGTGAAACAGGTAAAGGCCGAGATAGAGCGCCTTGCGGAGAAGTATAAATGATAAAAGGCGCCACGAGGAGAAGGACGTATAAGGCTATATACCGGCTGCTCGACAGAGTATCGCCGGTGCCTTTCGATTGCGGCACCATCTGCGGGGCCGCCTGCTGCAACGCGGCGTACACGGAAGAGGACGTGGGCATAATGCTGCTGCCGGGCGAGGAGAAGGTGCATGACAAGCACGCGAACTGGCTCATCTGGGACTCGCTGAGCACGGATGAGTACGAGCTGCCGGAATCCTGGAGCGGCAAGATCTTCTTTGTGAGATGCAAGACGCCGCCTCACTGCCCGAGGCATCTGAGGCCTATACAGTGCAGGAGTTTTCCGCTTCTGCCGCATCTGAGCGAAGATGGGGAGCTCACGCTGGTCTACAACGACTACGATCTTCCGTACGCCTGCCCGATGATTGAGGATGAAATAGAACTTGACGATAAATTTGTAAAGGCCACCACAACTGTATGGAGGCATCTCATCCGAGATCCACTTATATACGATCTCATATGGAAGGAATCGAGAGAAAGGGAAGAATAATTGGATAAACTTATAAAGGAACTTAGAAAATTCAATGAAGAAAGAGACTGGGATCAGTTTCACACACCGGAAAACCTCGCAAAATCGATAAGCATTGAGGCTGCGGAGCTTCTGGAATGCTTTCAGTGGAGCGATGTCTTTGAAAAAAGTGCCGTGTGCGAGGAGCTTGCTGATGTTCTGAGCTACTGCATCATGATGGCAGACCGCCTCGATGTTGACATCGAAGAGATAGTTATGGGCAAGCTCGAAAAGACCAAGAAGAAATATCCGGTCGAAAAGGCAAAGGGAATAAGCACAAAATACGATAAACTCTAAACAGGAATACAAATGACCTTAAACCAGGCAATTAAGACCAAATACGGAAACAATATTTCAATTATCAGCCGTAAGGCTGTTCACGGAGGAGATATCAACAGTGCGCA
>CADATR010000116.1 GCA_902790885.1 uncultured Eubacteriales bacterium | reverse complement strand
TACAATACAGTCATGGAAAAGAAACAGACTATTTGCTTACTTAATGACGCATTCCCGCCTACCATAGACGGAGTCGCCAACGCCGTAATGAATTACGCGCGCATAATAGAACGCAGCCATGGCCATTCAGTCGTCATGACGCCTCAGGTGCCCGGAAGCGACGACAGCGGATACGGATTCCCTGTCATAAGGTATCCGAGCATAGACACCAGAAAGCTGATCGGCTACGTCACGGGCTATCCTTTTTCGCCCGAAGCCGCTCACGCGGTGGAATCAGAACATGTGTCGGTACTGCATACGCACTGTCCTGTAACATCGTGCCTGCTGGCAAGATCGCTGGCAGAAGCTTACGATCTTCCGCTGGTGCTCACCTGGCATACGAAATACGATATCGACATAGCCAATGCCGTAAAAAGCAAGGCTCTTCAGGAAGGCGCCCTTCAGGCCCTGCTCAGGAATGTCAATGCCTGCGATGAGATATGGACCGTAAGCGAGGGAGCCGGTGAGAATCTCCGGTCCATCGGCTATGAAGGCGATTACATAGTAATGCCTAACGGCGTCGACCTTCCGAGAGAACAGGTTCCGGAAGAGCTTGTCGCCCAAGCGGTGGAAGGCTATGACCTGCCCGCTGATGTTCCGTGCTTTCTGTTTATCGGAAGGCTCATGTGGTACAAGGGACTGCGCATAATACTTGACGCGCTGGCCGGCCTTGAGGCTGACGGGATCGATTTCCGCATGATCTTTGTCGGCGGAGGCGGCGATGAGAAGGAAGTGCGCGCATACAGCGACGAGCTCGGTCTTTCGCAGAAGGTGTTCTTTACAGGGCCGCTGTCTGACCGTCAGCTTCTGCGCGCGTGGTACCAGAGGGCAGATCTCTTTCTCTTCCCTTCCACTTTCGATACCAACGGCCTTGTAGTACGCGAAGCAGCCGCAAGCGATACAGCAGCCG
The DNA here is from genome assembly GCA_902790885.1 of uncultured Eubacteriales bacterium. The sequence continues at coordinate 4,728 of CADATR010000116.1, read as the reverse complement.
TAATAATAAAGAACAGCTGCGCCTCAGAAGGCGTAACGGATGACAGGAACGCCTTCCTTATAGATGAGAACGCGGAAGCCCTGCAGGCAAAGCTCGAAGAGCTCTGCCGCGCTCCTGAGCGCGTGCGCCAGACAGGCATCAACGCCGGTAACGAGCTGTACATATCCTGGACTGACGCTGTAGCCAACGCCTGTGAAAGGTATAAGATCGTTGAGGACAATTACAGGCGGGGCGTATACGGCAGACGCGATCCGCTCAGGGGATCATGGATGCAGTCGCAGGGAGAACTGATGCAGATACTCGGCGATATAGACGCTGCCGGCCGGCATCTGATTCATGACATCGAAAACACACAGGAGGAGCTTGAGACGTCGATACGCTCGATGCGCAACAAAGCCATAGTCGATGCCATCACCACAGGATATGAGGCAAAGGAAAACATCCTCTCCTTCGGCCGCGGACTGAAGGATCATATAATCGAAGCCGGCGAAGAGCTCTGGGAGTCTCTCGACCGTTATCTGTAATAAACTGCTGGATATTAAAAATCCGGGGCTCTGTGAGTCCCGGATTTTTTGTTCAGTGATCTTTGATCTTATTTCTTGAGCTGTGCAGCTACTTCTTCAGCAAAGTTCTCTTCCTTCTTCTCGATTCCTTCGCCTACTTCGAATCTGACAACCTTTGTGATGGCAAGATCCTTGTCTACCGACTTCAGATACTCGCCTACAGTCTGCTTTCCGTCTTCTGCTCTTACATAAGTCTGATCGAGCAGGCAGATCTCCTTCAGCTGCTTCTTTACACGGCCGTCTACCAGGCCCTTGAAGATCTTGTTTTCGGAGATCTCCATCTTTGCAGCGATAGCGAGGCCTGCAAGTCTTGTCTTTGCTTCCTCTGAAAGGAAGTTAGGCAGATAATTGAAGTTGAAGCTCTTGTCTGCTCTCTTCTCGGACAGGATGTCGAGGTCAGCCTTTTCCCATACTCCCTCAACCTTGTCAAGGAGTCCGTTCAGGATCGGCTTCGGAAGTGAGAACGGATCGTTCAGAGCGCTCTCGAGAGTGATCTTGCCGATGTTGCCAAGCTCATCCTCGGAGATCTCGTCTCTGCTTACGTACTGAGGGTTCATAGCAGCGACCTGCATTGCTACGTTCTTCAGAGCAGCCTTGTTTGCGTCATTGTCCGCACCGTTGGCAGCTACGATAACGCCGATGTTTCCGCCGCCGTGGATGTATGTAGCAATAACTTCGCCCGAAGCTTTGTCGATTCTTCTTACAGACATGTTCTCACCGATCTTGGCGATGAGGGCTGTCAGAGCGTCTCCTACTGTGGAGCCGTTGAAAGCTGTAGCCTTGAATGCGTCCATGTCATTGCTTTCAGAATCGAGAGCCAGCTTTGCGAGTCCCTCAACGAATCCGATGAACTCGTCGTTCTTTGCAACGAAGTCTGTCTCTGAGTTAACTTCTACGATAGCAGCTGTCTTTCCGTCTTCGGATACCGCAGTCTTTACAAGACCCATAGCAGCGATTCTTCCGGCCTTCTTGGCAGCCTTTGAAAGTCCCTTTTCTCTGAGGATCTGAACGGCCTGATCTATATCGCCGTCAGCCTCAACGAGAGCCTTCTTGCAGTCCATCATGCCTGCGCCTGTCATTTCGCGCAGCTCTTTAACCATCTGTGCAGTTACAGCCATTTTATCCTCCTTGAATTACTCTTCGTCTGCAGCTTCCTCTTCTGCTTCAGCTTCAGCAGCCTCTGCAGGAGCTTCCTGGAAGCTCTCACCCTGCTTAGCCTCGATGACAGCATCGGCCATGCAGCTTGTGATCAGCTTTACGGCTCTGATAGCATCATCGTTAGCCGGGATAACAAAGTCTACGTCATCAGGATCGCAGTTTGTATCTACCATACCTACTACAGGGATTCCGAGAATCCTTGCTTCCTTGACAGCGATTCTTTCCTTCTTAGGGTCAACAACGAAGATTGCACCAGGCATTCCCTTCATGTCCTTGATTCCGCCGAGGTACTTCTCGAGCTTGTCAGCCTCAGCGATCAGCTTCAGAGCTTCCTTCTTGGCATACTTGTTGATAGTGCCGTCTTCCTGCATCTGTCTGATCTCAGCGAGTCTTTCGATTCTCTTGCTGATAGTCTTGTGGTTTGTGAGCATTCCGCCCAGCCATCTCTCGTTTACGAAGTACATTCCGCATCTCTCTGCCTCATCCTTGATGGCAGCCTGAGCCTGCTTCTTTGTTCCGACGAACAGAACCGGCTTGCCGGTCTCTCCGACCTTTCTCATGAAATCATACGCTTCATCGATAAGTCCCAGCGTCTGCTGAAGGTCGATGATGTAGATTCCGTTTCTCTCTGCGAAGATGTAAGGAGCCATCTTAGGGTTCCATCTTCTTGTCTGATGTCCAAAGTGGACGCCTGCTTCGAGCAGCTGTTTCATTGATACTACTGACATTTTTTAACCTCCGGTTAATCAACTTCCACTGAGTCTCAGCCCTTAGGCCATACGCCTTAAACCCCTGATTTTCAGAGCACCGCGGCCGACTTCAGTGTGACAAATAAATATGAGCGCGCAGGACGCGCGCCCATATATTATAGGAAAACACTCCACTGTTTGCAAGGCTTTTATTGCTTTTTGTCAGCCTTTTTTTCAGTCTTTTTGACGGTCTCCGGCCGTTTTTTTCTGCTTCCGCGCTGCGCCGGTGCCGGCTGCAGGCCGTTCATCATCTCAAAGTTCCTTTTGTTGGCCCTGTAAAGGTTCTTGAACACCTCGAAGCTGCGGTCATATACCGCGGCATCCTCTTTATTTGGCCTGTATACGGCCGTCACAGGGATCAGCCCTGCGGCTTCTGCGAGTCCCTTTACCGCTCCCATGCCGACAGCAGCCGTAAGAGCTGCTCCCACCGCTCCGGCATTCTGCGGACTGGCTACCGTTTCTATCGTTCTGCCTGTAATGTCGGCCAGTATCTGGCATGTCACCGGCGAAAGCGCGCCGCCGCCTACAAACCTTATGGTTTTAGAGGTCTTTATCTTCTTGTCTTCACATTCAAGCATCCATCTGAGGTGATAGCATACGCCCTCTGTCACCGCGCGAAGCATCTCTGTCTTTCCGGTATCGAGGGAGATGTTGAAGAACATGCCTCTCGAAAGATGATCTTCGAAAGGACATCTGTTGCCGTGGAGCCACGGCGTGAAGATGACGCCTCCCGCTCCTGCAGGGCAGCTTCCGATCACTTCAGACATGTAATCATAAAGGCTTTCATAGACCGTCTCCTTGCTGCCGGCTATGTCCTCCTGATCCATATACACGCCGATCTCATCCTTTGCAAGATGGTCCTTGACCCACTCGAGGCACTTGCCTGCGGTCTCCATCTCGGCAAAATAGCTGAAAAGTCCCGGCACTGCGCCAAGCCCTCCGCCTATCATGTTTTCAGTGTCTATCTTCTGCCTCTTTACCAGGGTGGACACCCAGCCCGATGTGCCGCAGTACATGTGGGTCTGACCGGCTTTTACGCATCCCGCGCCTATGCCGATAAGCGAGGCGTCTCCGCCTCCTCCGTAAACAGGAGTCCCTGCCCTGAGGCCGAGTTCTGCCGCCTGTTCTTCCCTGAGCGTGCCCGCGACATCGGATGTCTTTATGACAGGAGGCATGTGGCTGATGTCGATGCCGAACATATCGCACATCTCGCTGCTCCAGCCGTACGACTTCTTTCTCGTGTCATACAGCATGGTCGACCACGCGGAGTCCTCAGTCATGACAAACTTGCCTGTCATGCGCCCGATGACATACTCCTTTACGTCGAGCCACCACTTCACTCTGCTGTAATTCTCAGGCTCGTGGTTCTTTACCCAGACGTATCTCCAGATCGGATCCTTTACACTGCCTGCAGCGACGCCTGTTATCTGTAGCGACTTGAGCAGCTTTTCGGCGTTCATTCCGGCTATTTTCACGCCGGTGCCGATACCCTCTTTCATCTCTTCGGACGCCCGCTGGTCCATGTAGCTCATCGGATGCCTTACAGGCACTCCCTCTTCATCGACCAGCACCAGTCCCTGCATCTGAGAGCAGAATGTTATGCCGTCTACATCCGCCGGGTCTGCCCCGGTCTTTTCAAGGACAGCTTCCGTGCTTTTGCAGATCGCGTCCCACCACTCATCAGCGTGCTGTTCGGCTCCGCCTCCCGGGATCGTATACAGTTCATATCCTTCAGAAGCCGCTCCCATAAGATCGATGGCGCTGCCTACCTTGTAAAGACAGGTTTTTACTCCCGTTGTTCCTATATCATACGCAAGAATAACAGCCATGAAGCACCCCCTTAGACTTCATCGTTCAGTTAATGATCAGTCAAGCTTTCCGCACTTATCAAATACCTTGTCGAAACGCGCGATCACATCATCTATCATCTCTTCGGTATAGGCCGCGCTCGTGTAGAGCCTCGATCCCGCGAGCGTGATGATTCCCTCTGCCATGTATGCCGCTCCGACATGCTCCATCTCCTTCTGTCTTCTGGATGTCTCCTTCAGCACTGTCGGGATCTGCCATGGCTTGCCCCAGTCGATGGAATAATGCATGGTCCCTACCGTGTCGACGTGGCAGATGGAGCCCTGATTGAATACTACGAATGGCAGACCGTGTTTCTCGGCCGAAGCCCTGATGCCTTCTGTAAGGCGGTCTCCCATGCGTCCGGCCTTCTCGCAGGCATTGGTCTTTTCGATCTCTTCAAGTGTATAGTA
>CADATR010000115.1 GCA_902790885.1 uncultured Eubacteriales bacterium | reverse complement strand
ATCCATCATCAGCTCCAGCGCTTCACGCGCTGTGCGATAGAGGGCTGGCAACTCAAACAGTTCGTCAATTTCGTCCGATATCACCACTTTTAATTGGAATTTAGATAGCAACAGCCCATATTCTTTTCAACACTGAATCCAGTTCTTTTTTTATTAGATATTTAAAATGCACCGTTTTGATTTGCAGCGGTTTTCACTATATTCCACAATTTCAGGATGAGTCTTCCTTATTCTACGAAGTCTCTTAGTCTCATTATATAGCATATTGGCAAAATCCAACCCAGTTACCGCAATACGTTCTCTTTCGCTAAGCCTTTGGGTATACTCCACTGGATTCTTATATAGGCCATGAACATATTTATTTCTCTCCATGGTCCAATTCTTGAGGGACTTCCAAAATGAATTGTTTATTTGTATTTTTCCATTTTTACAAGCAGGGTGATTTTTATAAATCCTTTTCAGGCATTCTATCCTATTACCAATAGCAATTTTTCTCCTAATATCCGGGGCAATATCTTTGTTGCATGGACAACCAAGTAATCCACAGATTATCTCAAGACGCCCCTCTATAGCTGCATACTCATACATTATTGCTTCAAAATAATAGCCGTTATCTATTGCTGCCTTTGCCTTGTCAAAGAAGCTGGCATGCATGCCTACTGCTTTTATTCTATCTATCGCTTCCATGAGTGACCCTTTAATGATTAATCACTATTACCAGATAATAATAGTATACCACCTTATTCGTTAATTGATTTCAACAAATACTTTCGCTGAGTGACAGAGTGTATATGTTTCTGTCATTCAGTGTACCGAATGTAGTTTGTCAACGTAAACGTCAACGAACACCTAAACACTTTTTTCATTTTTAGACTGCACTTTTCTTCCGAAATATTTTTTTACCCTTCGTTGACGTTTTTCGTTGACATAGATATCACTACCCGAAGAAAAACAAGGGTTTCAAGCTTTTCAGGTCAGGATTCTCTGTCAACGAAGCGTCAACGAACCATGTCAACGGAGCTGCAAAAATCAAAAAGGGATGTCCTCGTCCATGGTCATCTGCATAAAACCACAGTTCGTTGACATCTCTCCGTTGACATCAGGGATCCTCTCCCATCCCTTCTGAGTACCATAATCAGAGCCGAAGCGGCGGGGACTGTCGAAGTACCGCCATCCTTCCAGAGTGCCATCACGTATGAGCTGGTTCATGATGTCATTGATCTCATTCGTCTGCCATCTCTGAGGCTGAGCATAATCATTATGAAGGGCCTCCCGAAAGAGCTGCTTTGAGCAAACCTTGTCTCCGGCATAGTCCTGCATGAATGCCAGGATCAGTCCGGCATCTACATCCTCCTGCATGAACTGCCGCTGCCTATGCCTCACCTCAGCTTCTATCTCCGGTGAGAGTTTGAGCCGGGCCTTGTCGCTCCGCCATATCTCCATGACCTCAGCCCACATCTGACAGATATACTCTCTGGACTTTTGTTCATCATCAAGGATGAACACTTCGGCCTCGCTTTCCCGGCAAGCGATCGGCAGGAACCTTCTGTTTCCTGTTCTGTCGCTCGGAAGAAAGCTTATCTTGTTCGTAGTTCCTGCGAACACACACTGTCTCGGTCTGTCCTTCGGGTAGCGTTCATAAGGTGTCCGATAGATTTCCTTCTGTCTGGAGAGGAAGCTCTTGATGGCCTCATTGCTTCTGGCATTGTTGGTGGCAAGCATCTCTGACAGCTCGATGATCCAGTGTCCCTGAAGCTTCTCATAGACCTTGCTGCTTTCCAGATCCTTGAGATCATCTGTGAACCATTCATCTTCGACTGCAAGCAGCCTGAAGAAAGTAGACTTACCTGCACCCTGGTCACCGACAACGCAGATGATATAGTCGAACTTGACTCCCGGCCTGAACACTCTTGAGATTGCTCCGAGCATGAAGAACTTGAGGATCTCATATGTGTAATCACTGTCATCTGCTCCGAGAAAATGCTTGAGTGCAAAACGCACTCTCTCCTGACCATCCCATACCAGACCATTCAGGAAGTCTCTGATCGGATGGTAGCTGTTACGGTTCGCTACGATATGGATCGCTTCTTCGATCAGCTTCATTGAGCCGAAGCCATAAGTCCTCTCGCAGTACAGATGGATATTGTAGATGTCATTGTCTGTGAGGGCCTTACCATAGCTGGCACGTTCCCATCCAAGCTGCTTCACTATATCTACTCTCTGTGTCAGCTCATTGAAACGGATAGCTCCTTTCAGGACAGGATCGTGTGACAGGATCAGCTCCGCATTGGTTATGCTGCTCTTTGCTTTGCCTTTCTCTGTCATATCAAGAAGATGGCTGACCTCTATCTGTTCCTGTGTGAGTTCCATGCTGATCACCTCTCTTCTCTTTCATCTCTCAACGCTGCCTCTTTGCTCTTTGCATAGGCAGCTGCATTGGCTTCTGATTCAGCTTTGGCCTTTGCAAGTCTCTGCTGTATGGCTTCTATCTTTTCCTGTCGGCGTTCAGGAGTGAGTGCTTCACCGTCCGGTTCAAGTTCCGGCAGCAGTTTCCTGACATACATCCTCACATCCTTCAGGCGTTCTGCTTCTTCTGTCTGAGGCCTCAGCTTCTCCTGAAGTTCATCCAGTTGTGCAGTCAGTGAATACAATTCTTTCTTCAGCACATCACCGTTGTAATTCTGATTCGGCAGATTCTTTCTAAGGTATCTGTCAGATGCCTTCCAGGCATCGAGTTCTGCTTCATGTTCCTTTGCGAACTTCTCCTTGCGTCCTTTCCAATGGATCTTCAGGTATTCATCATGGATCGGATCGAGCGATGCCCGACGGTCACCATGTTCGACCAGCTTCTCTATCGTCCTGATCCTGCTGCTGAGTTTCTTCATCTGCTCTCTGATCGGTGCTCCGTCAGACTCAAGCGCTGACACCCTGGCATCAAGGTCCTCGACTGTCACGATATCGTTCTCACACATAAAGGCCGTGACTGCTGTGAAGCGTTCATACTCTCCCTGAGTAGTTCTCTTCTGTCCTCTTCGGTCAGTGATGCTCTCTTCAAAGCTCTGTTCCAGAAGAGTGACGAGCGGTATCTGCTGCGGCTTCATGTCGATCTCTGCTATCGCCTGTCTGATTTCGGAGATCCAGCCGATGAGTCTGATGATCGTTCTCCTTAGAACATCCATCAGCTTGTTGGCTGCCTTGATGTCTCTGTTGAGGTTCCCGATGTTGGTAATGATGCCTCTTCGCTCCATAGCTGTGACTGCAGGTCCCATGTGTACGGTCGGGATCCTGTCGATGCCCTGACGCTGGAATGACTTCATGCTGATGCGTTCAGGTCTGCCCGCAGCTTCAAGGTATCTGTTCTGCAAGTCCTCCCAGGCACTGCGCCAGAGTTCAGCGTTGCCTCGATCATTCCAATCAACGGTCGGCACCTTCCTGAATCTGAACTTGCCTTTGGCATCACGCACTTTCTCACCATTCTCATCGAGCAGATACTCGCGGTGTGCTTTCTCCATCCACTTGCCGTTCTCATCCATCGGCCTCATGGTCAACATGACATGAGCGTGAGGATTGTGCCCCGGAGGATCCGGATCATGGACCGCTATGTCTGCGATCATTCCCTTCGACACGAACTGCTCCATGCAGTGCTGACGTATCAGAGCAACCCGCTCTTCCATCGGGATCTCTATAGGCAAAGCGATCTCGAACCTTCTCGCCAGCTGTGAGTTCCAGTTGTTCTCAACAGCTTCAACAGCGTTCCATAGAGTGTTGCGGTCAGCGTACTCACGCGGAGCATTCACCGGGAGCAGGATCTCGGTGTAGACGATGCCCCGCTTGTCGCTGTAGTACTTCGTCCTGCTCTCGCGCTCATCGAAGAGACGGTCACCTGATTGGTATGCAGCCTGAGCGACAGCAGACTGTCCTTTGCTTCTTGTGCTTATCTTTATCCTGTAATGTGGGCATGGCATTGTTCCATCACCTTCTTTCTTTACTGCCCGAAGAAAAAAGACCGCTCACCTTATAGCAAACGGTCGATACAATGATATGCGGTCATACTTGCATTCATGAGGATGCTCTATGATTCGACAGCCTCATGAAGCAAGTACGTCCCAGGGGTAGCAGACACTGTCTGCGCAGGGGACCGGCAAGGCCCCCTGTGACGTAAGGCACGCGGAGTGCCTGGAGTCGGCCTCTCCGGTCAGGAGCCTTCGGAGAACGCAATGACACGTCCATCATGGGGCGTGTATAATTGCGCCCTTTCTCAGAAAGGGACTCCCTATGTCTCCGTCTGCTCGTAAGGATGTTCCTTCACGCTGCTGACGAATTGTCTGATACTATCGTTTTGGAACACCGTTCTCAGGATCTTGTCGATCTCATCATCTGTATACTCTTCGGGCGGCAGGTACTGTTCCAGCATCGCGCCGTGAGTGCAGAGACGATGAGTTCGTTCTTTACGTGCAAGTTCCTTCTCCTTCTGCTTCAGAGCTTTGAGTTTCTGGTTCTTGACCTTGAGTTCATTCTCCAGTCGCTCCTGCTCCGTTCGCAGATCCTGAGCTGTCTTTTTCTTCGCCATATGACCACCTCCTTCCGTAATTTGATGTACAAAAAAAGCTCTCAACCGTAAAAGTTGAGAGCTGTAAGAACTGTGTCTTTGATTTTTATCGTGTATCAGATATCTATCGTTTCCGAGAACCGAACTTGTACGATATCAATGACTTTATGAACACATCGTTCTAAGTCTTTCTTTATTTCCCGTTCCCAGAAATGGATTGGCTTCCACCCCATCTCTTTCAAGAGTTCGTCATTTCTCTTGTCCCTGGCGATATTCTCTTCTATCTTTTCTATCCAATATTCCCTGTTGCTTTTGAGTTTCGTCTTGCGTTCCTCCCAATTTTCGCCGTGCCAAAACTCACCATCCACAAATACAGCGACTTTATATTTCGTTATCGCTATGTCAGGCGAACCAGGAATTTTCCTATAGTTTTTACGATATCTAATCCCCTCACGCCAGAGTGCTTTTGCCAAAGCGGTCTCAGCTTTACCACCCTTTAAGCTCACATTAGCCATGCGCTTTGACACATCTTCAGTTGTCTTTAGCTTCTGATGTTTCATTTCATTTATCGTTCATTCCAAGCTATATTACGCTCTGGGATTTTGATTATTGGTCGTTAAAAATAGGAATCTACATCTGACCATTTTCTCGGAGAAAAATAGTTTTCTCCTTTGATACGCTTTATTCTTCTATCTCTTTTCAGCCAATAGACTTCTCTGGCAGCCTTTGCAAGCACCTCTTTTTTGATGATTATATTAAGTGGCCTTTCGTTCTTTTGAACGGAATGAACAAACTTTATCATTCGGTCATTACTTTGTCTGCCGGTATATCTGCCATAATGATCGCGATAATAGCTATCATGAACATTGTTCTTCACGACATCGACGGCTTCTTTCCTCAAAAAATCTATGGACAAATCATAATCATCATTCAGAATAGATAGCAGCGTCCTGCGTCTAACCAGCATGATTTCTGCTAAATCTACTTGAAGGCCTGAGCCCTGACTGATTCTTCCATAAGGCCAGACTAAAACATATCCTTTTGTGATTTTCTCTTTGTTGGTAAGCCACCCCTCTATAAAACGACCGTCCTTCTGGGATCCGAGTTCAAATGCAAAAGTTGAAAGTGGCCGCTCATGAGAAATGTAATCCAGCGTTGCTTTTT
>CADATR010000114.1 GCA_902790885.1 uncultured Eubacteriales bacterium | reverse complement strand
ATCAGTGTCAGGATCTCCTTGGTGAACGTGATGATGATCCCGCCGGCCAGGGTCAGGAATCCATTCGCACGCTGCGAAGGATCATGCGACTTCAGCGAAAGGCCGACCTGCATGATGCCAAGACCAAGCAGGATCAGACCGATCGCCCTGATAAGACTGAAGATGAAGGTGGACAGATTGTTGACCACCGTAATCGGATTGCCTTCCGCAAAAGCGATCGCTGTTCCCACCGTCATCGCCAGAACCATGCCGCAGTAGACCGCCGCCATGATACGGGTCCTTCTTTTGAGCGGCCTGCGTTCTTTATCGATTCTATTCAATTCGGTTACCTCCTTATATTTGACTTCCCCGCCTGCTTCCAAGGCAGAAGCAAGCATCTACGTAAACTGCTTCTCAAGATCCTCTTCGGAAAGGATCTCGTAATCGCTTTCAAGTACATCAGTGATGGAAGCTTCCATCTCGACTTCTTGCTTATCTTCCAAGAACATGATTGTACCCACCGCTTTGTCAGTGCTTCCGTGTATATACGGTTCTGCTTTTCCATCGACGGTAAGTCTTACATTCGGGTGCTTCAGGATGTCATATTTCAAATCTTTCACCGGACGTTCACCACGGATGAAGAGAAGGGCGTACTGATTGTCCAGCATACGCACTTCATCCGGCATCATCAGTTCCCTCCCCTGGATCTGATCGTTCTTGGTGTACGTTCCCCGCATGCCATAAGACCTGTTGTAGGTATTGGTATCGATGGTCGCCTTTCCAAGAAGCTCCGACACGTACTTATGCGTTGCCTGTTCGTTCCCGCCAAGGTACACGAACTCATCGCAGTTGCCGACGATGGATTCCCACTGCTTTTCGAACAAAGCCTTTAGCTGCGCCAGGTTCTGCAGGATGATGCTTACCGATACGCCTCTGGATCTCATGACTGAGAGTATCTTGTCAAAGTCCTCGGGGAGAGAAACATTCGCAAATTCATCCATAAGAAAATGCACATGCACCGGCAGACTGCCGCCGTATTTGGAATCGGCGCATTCAAAGAGCTGCTGAAATAGCTGCGTATACAGGATGGACACAAGAAAGTTAAACGATGTGTCATTGTCAGGAATAAGTGCAAATACTGCACATTTCTTTTCACCAAGAGACGGAAGATCCAGCTCATCCGTGATCGTAAGTGAAGCAAGACTTTCAAGATTGAACTTCTCTAGCCTTGCTGCCAGAGTGATCTGTATGCTCTTCAAGGTCTTTGCAGCGCCCGAGTGATATGCGTCATAATATTTCAGCGCAATATGCCCCGGTTCTCTGGTTCGAAGATCGGAAAACAAGATGTCCAGTGCGCTTGGCATATTGTCCTCCTCATCGACTTCGCCGTAACGAATCATGTCCATGACCATCGCAAAATTCTGTTCGTCTTCCGGTGCTTCATACTTGAGAAAGAATATGAGTGCGAGAAGAAGCATTTGTGCCGCTGTATCCCAGAAAGGATCCTGCGATTGTGCCCCCTTCGGAGTTGTCGATTTGAACAGGTTTGTGACAAGACGCTGCACATCATTATCATTTCTCAGATACACAAACGGATTGTAGCAGTGGCTCTTCTCCATGTTGATGAGATCCAGAACACGGACCTCGTAGCCGTTTGCTTCCAAAAGATGACCGCAGTCTCTCAGCTGTTCACCTTTTGGATCCAGTACCACAAAGGAGGTATTAGCCTGCATAAGATTCGGTTTGCAGTAGAATCTGGTCTTGCCCGCACCGGATCCGCCGATGACCAGCACATTGAGATTCCTCCTGTGTTTTCGTCCATCGAGTCCGATTGCCACGTGCTGTGTAAGCAGCTTGTTCATGTTCTCCGGCCGCTGGTGATATTTTCTGTTCACTTGACCGGCATCGCCCCACCTGGCCGATCCATGTTCCTCCCCGCGGCGGTAGTTCCTTCGCATGGATAGATAAATTCCGATTCCCAGCACATACACACATAAAAACAGAAGCACCGTTTTGATGCTTCCCGGAACTATTTGTATGTGATATGGGTCCGCGAATATCTCATTCGCATGTTCGAATACTTCCAATACGCTCCCAGCGTACGGAGCTATAAGAAGCGCCATCCATACGACAGGAACTGCGCCGACAAGAGAGAAGAGGAGGGCCTGTTTCTTATCTGTATCTGTCACAAGACATTTCTTCAGCTATGCACATCGTAGTGCGGCCGCCTTCGTAGATCCTGATCATCAATTCATCTACCGCGTCGGTGGAGCGTTCTTCACGCAGCAGACTGTTCCTGAGATCGTTTAGCGCACGAATGATGATCGTCTTCTCATCCTCATTCAGAGATACTTTTGTTCTTTGTTCCATGAACTATCACCTCTCGCTGTCTCTGTCTTCCCTTGCAGACTTCTGATGTTCCATGACCTTTACGTGAATGATCGCAGCAGCCTGTTTGGCATCGGAAAGATCTTTTCTCACATCTTTTTCCTTTTTGCCTTCAAAACTCTTGGCAATCGCCTCGCAGTCCGGCTCAGCCGGCGCGATCCCATATCTTTTGGCAAGAAGATAGGATGCGCATTCCGCGTAAGGGAGAACATCTTCACGAGTCTTCTTGTAATCCATCCTCATAAGTTCGTAACATGCGAGTTCTCTTGTAAGCGCGTTGAATGTCTCATCTGCACTCATACCTTCTTTTACAAAGATCACTTCCTAATGCCGGTCATAGAAAGCGTTCAGACCGCCCGGAACAGCCGGAGTCACTTCCAGCGTGCAAGGGAATCTGTGAAGGGTCGAAGCCTGTACATCGTGATACTTATGCTTCTGCATCGGTCTGTCTTTCGCACCGGTCTGAGAAATATCAAAGACCTTTGCGACTTCAAACGCAGTGCCCATGTTTGCGTCATCCCTTCTATATGAATGAGATGTGAGAACATTGATCGCTTTCTCGCCTTTGCTTACGTACACACCATCCTTATTCCATTCATCACTTGTTCTTACCCAGGTCGCTCCCGGTTTCTGGGCTTTAATAAGAAGGACATTAGATGTTGTCTGATCGAAAAGTTCTGCCTGCAGATCGAGATAGGAAAGAAGTTCTTCTTTCTCCATAAGACTCTGCGTCGATTCGGAGAGCATCTCAAACACTTCGTTCCTTTCGTTCTGCTTCATTTCGCGGTATTCTTCGGGATTCATTTTTGCGAATTCTGCCATGATCGTTACCTGCCTTTCTCTTTAACCTTAGGTACACTTCTGATATGGTTTTCCTCCGCGAAAGATCTTCCGCGCTCCAGTGCGCCTCTTTCGCGTTCCGCCCTGCCTCGCTTAAGATCCTTTCTGTAACCCTCCAGTTTTTCTCTGACTGAAGGTCTAGAATCCTCTCGGCCTTTGGACTCTGAGCGGCTTGATCGATTCAAGTCTGGCTCGGACAGACGGCCGCTTTCCGTCTTCGCCACGGTGGGGTTTACCGAGTTTTCTTCTTTCTTCACCGGTTTCATAACCCGCTCACCGCGTTCAAGGTCGGAGCGGTCTTTTTCCTGAACCCCTTTCTGGGATTCTTCTCTTGCTTTTTCGACATTACTGATTACACTTGCCGTATCCATAGCAACAAGCTGGAACCTGTCTGTGATCCTCTGAATCTTGGATGCATCCTCTACACGAGCGATCACATCGACCATCGCGTTATCATCTTTGTTACTGCGGTCTTTGAGCACACAGTAAAGCACTCCGTATCTCTTCGCCTCTTTTGCGAAAGTGGCAAGATCCTTCTGCCTGACTTCATAAACCTTGAGTGGCTTTCCGGATTTCAACATGCTTGACAACCTGGCTTTCCCCTTTGTCTTTTGTTCCTCCTTCACCGCCGCAGCGATGTGAAGAGCCAGAAGCTTCGCACCTTGACCTGAGATCTTAGCCGCCACCTCAACACCTTCGAGCGACATGCGTACAACCTGTTCCGCAGCGTCTCCGCTTGCATTCATTTATCTCACCTCCCGTCTTATTCCTCGTTCTTCATCGACCATTCTGACCCGCTTATCAAGATCCGATGCTCTTGCATGAATATCTTCACAGAGATGTTTCTCGTGTCGCAGCTTTCTTAATTCTGACGTGAGATCTGTGATCTTTTCTTTTGCCTGATCACGCTCTGTATCAGGGATGCTTCGCTTCACAAACTTTCTGAGTTCGTCTCTCTTTTCGGTAAGGGCCGTCATTCTTTCATCAATGATCTGAGCGAATTCATCCAATTCTGTTTCTGTACTGATCTTCTCTCTTGAAAGAAGTTTTGCTTCTTCAGCATACTTCTCACACTTTTCAATCTCAGACTTGAAGATCCGATGGACCTTAAGCGGGTCCTGCCGGTACTTTGGAAGATATCCGAGTTCATAGCAGATCCGAAGATACAGTTTCTCAAGACCGGTCCTTGAACTGATCTTATGGACGCGTCTTGCGAGCCTGTAGTTGTTCGGATGAAACTCGTACATCTTTCTGTACTTCAGGGCACGCACACTCTCATCGTTCTCATATATCCTTTCAAGCACGCGGTCCCTCGTATAGTCCGGGCCGAGCTGATGGATCCTGATCGGTTTGTTCCAGCCGGGGATAGTGACCGTCCAGTACTTTCTTTTGAGATTGAACTGGTAGCGATATCCGAGCTGTCTTAGTTCGGCTTTGAACTCGTCGATGTTCATACTTCTTCCGATGGCTTCATCAATTGCAGCTCTCGCGACTGAATATCTGGTTGGAAGGCCTGCTTTCTCACGCTGTGAAATATACAGGCTTCTGCCTTTACCCTGCGGTTGTTCGATCACAGACAAGTTGTGTTCGCGGCAAAGCCTGTCCGACACATCTCGCATCTCAAGATATCTGGCGGTGCAGAAGTGAAACCGCTTTCCATCTTTGAACGACACTGAGTTGATGACAAAGTGGTTGTGCACATGATCCGTATTAAGATGCGTCGACACGATGACTTGAAAGCGATCTCCCCAAAGTTCTTTCGCAAGCTGTACGCCGATCGCGTGCGCTTCCTCCGGTGAAATATTCTCTTCTTCAAAGCTCTGATACGCATGCGCCGCTACGATACCGCCTTCTTTTCCGAATCTCTTTTTCGTGAGTTCAAACTCTTCTTTTGCGTTGTCACGGTCGCAGCCTATCCCGGTCGTATAAAAGTGCTTTTCGGTCTTCACTTCGTCGTCGACGTATTCCAGGACATCAGCAATATCTCCAAGATCTTCTTCAGAGAGCGTACTGACGGTCTTCTCAGGATCCTTAACATAGTCGATCACGCTCTGGGCTTTACCGCGTACTCGCCATATTTTTGTCACTGCCATCCTGGATCCCGCCTTTCGCCGGAGAGATATTTGCGCTCAAGCTCACGTCGAAACTTTCTGATTGCAAGCGCTTCATCTCTCATAAGATCTGCTGCCTCCCCGAATTTCACCTTCTTTGAAAGCGCAATCAGCTCACCGCTTACTTGAAGAAGCTTATCCATATCCTTATGGAATTCTTCATCAGGAGCGGGAGGGGGCTGGTAGCCTGCGATGAGGAGTCTGAGAAGCTGCGACTGTGACATGCATGCATTGTCCGCTTTCCGCTTGAGGTCATCGAACTCTTCCTGCGTCATGACAAATTCTCTTCGTCTATTCCGCCTCATAGCTTCCTCCTTTCCGTTGGGGTGTTAGGGGCCCGGCCCTTAAAAGTGCCTTTTGCGTTCTCTACGTAAAAAGGCTTTGCTTGTTATGTGACTCAGCCGGTCCCCAACTTTAGAATTAACGTGCGTCCTCTCTCATTTTCACGCCCTCTTTTGGTTCATAAGCGACCGCTCTGATGCCGTTTTCGGTCTGCATGAATGTCTCCGGCCATGCGAACTTTTCCTTGTATTTCTTCTCCATTTCAG
>CADATR010000113.1 GCA_902790885.1 uncultured Eubacteriales bacterium | reverse complement strand
CTCAGCTGTGTAGATTATTATTTATTGGGTTGAACCGCCGTATGCCGAACGGCACGTACGGTGGTGTGAGAGGGGCTACGAGTTAGCCCCTACTCGATTGCGTTATTCCTCGAAGAGCGGAGTGGAGAAGTAGCGCTCTGCTGTGTCAGGAAGCACTGTCACCACTGTTTTGCCCGGTCCGAGCTTTTCGGCGAGCATTATTGCTGCCACTACATTTGTACCTGACGAGATACCGCACATTATGCCTTCTTCTTTGGCAAGGCGCTTTGCCATGTCGAGAGCGTTGTCATCAGGGATTATGCAGGTGTTGTCATAGACCTCCGTATTCAGGATATCCGGTATCAGTCCGTCGCCTATGCCCATCTGCACATGGGTGCCTATGCTTCCGCCGGCGAGTATCGCGGCGTCTTCAGGCTCGGCAGCCCATATCTCGATATCCGGGTTGTGCTCGCGCAGCACTTCGCCTATGCCGGTAATGGTGCCGCCGGTGCCGATCCCGGAGCAGAATCCGTGGATAGGGCCGTTTACCTGCGCAAGTATCTCACGCGCTGTCTGGGTCTTCTGCGCGACTATGTTGTTCTTGTTTATAAACTGCTGCGGAACGAACACACGGCTGTCCTGCTCCTTCATCCTCATTGCAGTGGCAAGACATTCATGGATGCACTTTCCTATGTCTCCGTCATCGTGCACCAGCACTACTTCGGCTCCGTAATGCTGAACGAGCTTGCGCCTTTCTATGCTTACCGAGTCAGGCATCACGATGATGGTGCGGTATCCGCGCACGGCTCCGACGAGGGCAAGTCCGATGCCCTGATTGCCGCTTGTAGGCTCCACTATTATTGAGCCGGGGCCGACAACGCCTGCCTGCTCGGCGGCCAGTATCATCTGATATGCTGTTCTTGTCTTGATCGAACCGCCGACGTTGAGTCCCTCGAATTTTACCAGGACTTCTGCGTTTGTAGGCGGGTTGATGCGGTTGAGGCGGATCATAGGCGTATTGCCCATCGCTTCGAGAATGCTGTTATATATCATAGTCTCTTCCTTTTTCCTATTAAATTACTTGGATATTGTACAACTAACTGAGGAACCGTGGCAACAAGCTGAGAAGAAAAAATTATAAATATCAAATGGCAGGTAATGGGATATGCCGGGGGTATGATATACTTTATTGAAACGGATCGCGCTGCGGCAGGTCACCTGCCGCTTAAGGTAGATAAAATTATGTTCACACATCTTCATCTGCATACTGAATACAGCCTGCTCGACGGAATGAGCAGGATCTCTGAACTGCCGGCTTACATAAAAGAACTGGGTATGGATTCGTGCGCCATTACAGACCACGGTGCCATGTTCGGAGTGGTCGATTTCTACAAGGCATGCAAAAAAGCTGGCATCAAGCCGATCATCGGCTGCGAGGTGTATACGGCTGCCAGGACTCTTTATGACAAGGATCCGGACAGGGACCGCAACTCCGGCCACCTTATACTGCTTGCCGAGACACAGCAGGGATACAGCAATCTCGTAAAGATAGTTTCAAAAAGCTATGTGGACGGCTTCTATTACAAGCCGCGCGTAGACAAGGACCTTCTTAGTCAGTACAGCGAGGGCATAATATGCCTTTCGGGATGTCTGGCCGGAAACGTGCAGAGGAGGATACTCTCCGGGGATTACGAGGGCGCAAAAAAGGAGGCGCTTTGGCTCAGGGACAACTTCGGTGAAAACAACTTCTTCCTTGAGGTGCAGAACCACCTGCTCGAAGAGGACCGCGTTGTAACAGACGGGCTTAAGCAGCTAAGCGCCGAGACGGGTATCCCTATGGTGGCCACAAACGACGTCCACTATATGAAGAAGACCGACGCGACAGCACAGGATGTTCTGATGTGCATACAGACGCAGGCGAAAGTGACTGATGAGAACCGCATGAGGTTCGAGAACGACGAGTTCTATGTGAAGTCAGAAGCCGAGATGAAGGCGCTTTTCCCGGACATGCCTGACGCGGTCGAAAGGACGCACGAGATAGCCGAAAGATGCAATGTTGAATTCGAATTCGGCAACTATCATCTTCCTGAATACCTGCCGCCCGGCGGAAAAACCACCGATGAATACCTCAGGGAGCTCTGCTATAAAGGCCTGGTGAAGCGTTACGGCAGCGATGCCATGGATCCGTCAAGCCAGTACAGACAGAGGCTCGAGACCGAGCTGAGCGTTATCGAGAACATGGGCTATGTGGAGTACTTCCTTATAGTCTGGGATTTCATACACTACGCAAAATCCCACGGCATAGCTGTCGGACCGGGCAGAGGCTCCGCGGCAGGAAGCATCGTGGCCTACAGTCTGGATATAACAGAGATAGACCCTATAAAATACAATCTTATATTTGAGCGATTCCTGAATCCTGAGCGGGTGAGCATGCCGGATATAGACATAGACTTCTGCATCGAACGCCGCCAGGAGGTCATAGACTACGTAATACGCAAGTACGGCAAGGACAAGGTGTCACAGATCATCACTTTCGGTACCCTGAAAGCCAAGGCTGCCGTAAGGGATATCGCCAGGGCCCTTGATGCCACGTACGCGGAGGGAGACGCCATCGCAAAGGCCATCCCTAATGAGCTTGGAATAACCATCGCGAAGGCTCTCGAGGTAAATCCTGATCTGAGACAGAGATATGAGAACGAGCCTCTGGTAAAGCAGGTGCTCGATCTTTCAATGGCTCTCGAGGGGCTTCCTCGTCATGCCTCGACTCATGCTGCAGGCATAGTTATCTCAAAGATGCCTCTCGATGAGTACGTGCCGCTCTATTCCTCAGATAAGGGTGTGGCGACGCAGTTCAACATGACCACGATCGAGGAGCTCGGCCTCCTCAAAATGGACTTCCTGGGACTCAGGAACCTCACTGTCATACGCGACGCGCTTCGCATGATCAAAGAAAACCATGGTATCGACATCGACTTCTCATCCATGGATTTTGACGATCCTGAAGTGTACAGACTCATATCCGAAGGCAACACGAAGGGCGTGTTCCAGCTTGAGAGCGGGGGCATGACCGATTTCATGAAGAACCTCAGGCCGAGCTGCTTTGAAGACATAGTCGCCGGCATAGCTCTCTACAGACCGGGTCCGATGGACTCGATCCCTAAATATATAGATAACAAGAAGCATCCGGATCACGTGAAATACGTGGATCCTCATCTTGAGCCGATACTGGGCGTCACCTACGGCTGTCTGATCTATCAGGAGCAGGTAATGCAGATAGTGCGCGACCTCGGAGGATATTCCTTCGGACGGTCCGACCTGGTGCGCCGTGCCATGAGCAAAAAGAAGCTCCAGGTGATGCTCGAGGAAAAAGAGTATTTCATCAACGGCAAGACTGATGAAAAGGGCAACGTAGAGATAGCCGGCTGCGTACGCAACGGCGTTCCGGCTTCAGCTGCGGAGACCATTTTTGAAGACATGGTCACCTTTGCTTCGTATGCGTTCAACAAATCGCACGCGGCTGCTTATGCTGTCATCTCGTATCAGACAGCGTATCTCAAAGCTCACTATCCGGCGGAATTCATGGCGGCTCTCATGACCAGCATGGCCGGAGACGCGAAGCATACTGCTGATTATGTGCGCAACTGCCGCGAGATGGGGATAGTGCTGGAGCCGCCTTCAGTAGTAAAGAGCGGAAAGAACTTCTCCACGGCGAACGGGCGCATAAGATTCGGGATGCTTTCGGTCAAGAACGTAGGCGAGGGCATAATCGAAGCCATAATCGATGCCCGCGGTCAGGTAAAAGACACGCATGACATTTACGAATTCATAGAGGCGATAGATGCCGGAGAGCTCAACAGAAAGGCAATCGAATCGCTGGTAAGGGCAGGAGCCTTCGACGATATCAATCCTAACAGGGCACAGCTCATGGCGGTATGCGACGATGCCGTGCAGAGGGCGCAGAAGAAGGCGAAGCACGGAAGCCGCGCGCAGATAAGCCTCTTCCAGCTCGATGATTTCGCCGATGAGGCGTTTGCGAGCCCTGAGCTTCCGAAAGTGGCGGACTTCAGCAAGGAAGCCAAGCTTGCCATGGAAAAGGAGATGCTCGGCGTATATCTTTCGGGACATCCGCTCGACGAATACGCGGCGCTCATCAGAGACAACACCAGCGCAGGCACGGCCGAGCTGACCGGCGGAGGGGAGGAGTTCACCGCTGAAGGCGACGACGCTGACAGCATGGTGATCAATACGTCTTCCTTCAAAGATGGTGATGCTGTCATCATGGCCGGCATGATAAGCGGCGTGCGTACCATGATCACGAGGAAATCCCAGGAGATGGCGAGGCTGACTCTCGAGGACTTCGACGGAGTCATAGACGCGATAGTATTCCCTAAAGTATATGAAAGGAAGAGAAATCTTGTCAGCAATGACATGATAGTCGGCATCTCGGGACGCGTCAGCTTTAAGGATGAGAGCGAGGCTGAAATACTCGTGGAAGACATAGTGCCGATAGAGAACATAGCCAGTCTGGGAAGACCAAGACAGAGGAACGGCGCGGAAAACGGCGGTTATTATCAGGGTGAGACCGGATATCCTGCCGGTGACATGTATCCGCCGGAGCCGAACGTCAGACAGGCGGGCAGACAGCCTTCGGCCCTCAATGACCCCGTAAAATTGAGGATAAGCGAAAAGGTGCTCGCCGCTCACGGCAGTCCGCGAAAAGTGCTGATGCATCTCACTGACATGATGAGCCTGTACAGGGGAGACCGTGACGTTCTCGTATACCTGCCGGGGCAGAAGCCGGTCAGGGGCAGTGCGGATAATCGCATAACGCTTACGGACGAACTCAGGGGAAAGCTCGTGAGACTGCTCGGTGAGGAGAACGTCAAAGGCTAGAGGTGAGCAGAGAGATGAAAAAAAGCATAGTCATATATACATCAAAGAGGGGATCAACGAAGCAGTACGCCGAGTGGATAGCGGAAGATCTCGGCTGTGAAGCCATGACGCTTGCAGACGCCAAGGAGCTCGATCTCTATAGTTATGACTGCATCATTTACGGCGGATGGATACGGGGGTCGGGTATAGTAGACTTCGATAAGTTCGTGCGGATGCTCGATGAGCAGCTCATGAAGAGACTTCTTGTGTTCGGTGTCGGCTTTGCGGACGAGACTGCGGAAAACTACGCGCAGGTGTGGGGATACAGTCTCGGAAAGATAGATCCGAAAAACGAAAACAGAGTGCTCCTTTACATACTAGGCGGAAGATATGACCCGACACAGGTGACCGGCCTCGATAAGTTCCTCATGAAGACGATGCGCGCAGTGCTGCTTTCGGGCAGTACGACTGACGCGAAGGGGCGGGCCAATATGATGAAAGAGCGCATAGACAAGGGCTGCGACATGGTAAGGCGTGAGAATATCGATTCACTCGTAAAGGATGCGAAAAAGATATTAAGCGGAAATAATTAAGCCCCGAAAAGCGTTAAGGCCTGCTTTATTGGTGATTGACAAATCTTAACTGCTGTTTCCATTGATATAGATTATCTGAATAGTACCAGTTATTAATAGAGTCTATTTGTATAGTCAGGGGCTTGAATCTAAAATGGTAATGAGGATGGGAACATAGCTTCCCGAATACTTTTCTCAATCGAAACAGGAGGAATGAAACATGTCAATCGAACTGGAATATGCATTGGAACACAAGAATGATCCAGCAGTCCTTTGCTGCAGAATGGAGCCGGGCGAAATCTCGCATCACAACCTCGAAGACCCTGCTATCTTCCCTGATCTGGTAGATACAGGCCTTCTGAAGCTCGACGGATGCCTCACTATCGGACAGTGCCTCGGCGCTACTCTGAAGGAAGTCTCCGACTCACTGACACCGCTTACAGCAGAGATCGTGGACAACATCCAGGATCCGGCTGC
>CADATR010000112.1 GCA_902790885.1 uncultured Eubacteriales bacterium | reverse complement strand
TTTCTCGGCCGAAGCCCTGATGCCTTCTGTAAGGCGGTCTCCCATGCGTCCGGCCTTCTCGCAGGCATTGGTCTTTTCGATCTCTTCAAGTGTATAGTAGCCTGCGCAGCAGCTTATAGGCGTCGCGGCCATCGTTCCGCCGCAGAGGGCCTTTTTGATCTTCTTGCCGCTTGAGTCGAGTCCTGCTCCGAGGTGCTGCATGCAGTCTCTGTGACCGCCGATGCCGCCGGCTCCCGGGTATCCGCCCGCTATCACCTTTCCGAATACAGTGAGGTCAGGATCTACTCCGAAGTAGCCCTGTGCTCCTGAGAGCCCGACACGGAAGCCCGTAACGCGGAAGCCCGTAACGACTTCATCGAAGACCACAAGTGCGCCATACTTGTGAGCGAGCTCGACCGTTCCCAGTATGAAATCCTTTGTTACAGGCCAGGTGCCGCTTTCAGGGCCGACAGGCTCAACAAAGACCGCGGCCGTGCCGCCTGTGAGTCTGTTCTTTCTGAGCTTCTTTTCGAGATCGTCAAGATCGCCCGGAAAGAACTCATCCGTATGGCTGAAAGCGTAGCCCGGTATGCCTCTCGACTGCAGGCCCTTTGTGCCCGGTATCCTTATGCCGTAAGCCAGCATGTCAGACCAGCCGTGGTACGCTCCGCCCATCTTGAGGATGTTCTTGTTGCCCGTCTTGAGCCTTGCGATCCTCGAAGCAACCATGTCTGCCTCAGTGCCCGATCCGAGCATGCGGAACATCTCGACCGAAGGAACGCAGTCCGATATCTTCTTTGCCAGCTTGTATTCAAACTCATGGAAGAGTCCGGTCGACGGTCCGCATGTATTGAGAAGATCGATCACCTTCTCGCGGATCACCTCAGGATTGCTCCCAAGAACCGTAGGGCCGCCCGCCTGGAGCAGATCGTAATACTCGTTGCCGTCGATATCATAGAGTTTTGCTCCGTCAGCCTTTGTGATCACTATAGGGAACGGATAGTTGAATGCCAGATTGTGCTGTACTCCGCCCGGTATTATCTGCCTGGCTTCGCTTATCTCAGCTTTTGAGCGCGGGCATTTCTTTTCGAAATACTCATTTTCATACTGTTCAAGAGCATCCGGAAGGACTCCATATACAGGCCCGCTCTTGAGCTTGTCGAGCTGAGCGTTCACCGCGTCCGCGTCCAGATACTTATCGATTGCAAATCCATCGTATGCCATGTGTGTTGCCTCCTGTAGAAATAACTATTGCTTATTCAAATATGTAGTCGAGGAATTCGGATACCGTCTGCCTTATCTTCGCGCAGGCTTCCTCAGGCGGAAGCGTCAGCATCGGTTCAGCGAAGATGCCGCCGAGCATTACCTTGAGAGTCTCATTGCTGAGCGGGCATTTCCGCCCCCTGCTCTCAAACTCCGCCTCCAGCATCTGCGCGCCAAGAGCGTTGTACTCCTCTTCGATATCTCTGAATTCCTGCCTCTGCAGCGCTATCCTGTGAAATACGCTCACAGTTCTGCAGTATTTGTCGTTTGCACGGCAGATGAACATCAGCATTTTCTTCGCCGAGCCATTCAGGCCGTTTTTATCGGCAAGCAGTTTTTCGCGGAACTCATAGCAATCCTTGAGCCCGTCCTTCATCACCAGCTCCACTATCTTTTCCTTGGTACCGAAGTAATTGAAAAAAGTGGACTGGGATATCATTGCCGCATCGCAAAGCTGCTCGATCGTCGTGTTGTCATAACCGTTATCCTCAAAAAAGTGGAGCGCGTTATGCATTACGATCTCCATATTCCGGTTCTTTTTTCTTTCAGCGAGTCCCGGTTTGCCCATTTTGCTTTCTCCGTTCCTTTTCATTCAGTAGTTTTGACATGGTTTCACCTGCCTCTCATGTGATGATCAGCGGCAGCGGTCAGAGTATCTCATCGAGATCAGGATCATCGAAATCCACATCTCCATTGCGTCTTCTTTCATTTGCAGCCTGAAGCTTTGCGTATTTCACCTTGTTTACCGGATATTTGATCATGCATATGAGCGATATGAGCAGGCATGCGCCTACAAAGAGCGTCGATATGTTCTCAAGTCCTGTCAGTGTGGATGCGTCCTGTACTTCCTTTGCAGCATCAAAGCCTACAGCTGCCAGCGCGATCCCGATCGCCTGGAGGCCTACGGCGTTTCCGAGCTTCTGTACCAGTTGCGGGAACGAAGTGATGCAGCCCGCTCTGTTCTTTCTGTTCTTGTACTCATCGAGCTCGATAAGGTCGTATGAGAAATCATAGAAGAAGCACCAGAATCCTACGCAGGCAAGGCCGGTAACACCCTGAAGGATGAATATGTCGACCAGGCTGCTGATGCCCTTTACCTTGCAGAACACAAGGCCTATCAGGCACAGTACGTATCCGGCTATTACAGCGTGCTTTCTGTCCCATTTTGTCGCTACCCATGTCAGGATAGGCGAGCCTACCAGGAAGCAGATGACTGTCATCGCTGATGTCTGAGTGATAACCGTTGCAGGCAGGTTTGCCTTGTAGATGATCACATACTCGACGTTCGCAGTGGCGATCGCATTGGCGAAGAGCATGAAGAAGATCCATGGGATGAACCACTTCATAGGCTTCAGCTTCATGAGGTCTGCGTAAGTCCTGAGGATGCCGTCGTTCTCTTCTTCAACAGCCTTCTTGATGAATCTGACGTCCTTGATGGACAGGTAGTTGATGACTCCGAAGATGATCGAAAGAGCGCCGATCGAGAAAGCCGCTGCAGTCCATGCGGTCTGCTCGCTGAGCGCTCCGATATAGACACCGACGAATACCGAAGGAAGCGCCGCGCCTACATATATGAACAGAGCGTTCATCATTGAGGATATTCCCCTTATCTTTGTGAGTTCATCGTAATCATCTGTCATCTGTGTTACGCAGGCATAGTACGGAATGCAGAATGCTGTGTACGATACCCACATTATCGAGGATACGACTGTATAGTATATGAATTTGACAGCCTGGCTTCCCGGAACGACGATGAATGTAAGTCCGAGAAGTATGCCTGTAAACACTCCGCCGACGAGCATGTACTTCTTCATGTCCGCCCCCGGTTTGTCGCATATCCAGCCGATCAGAGGGTCTGTGACAGCGTCTACCAGCACTGATATCAGTGAGATAGTGCCGGCGAGCACCGGATTGATCCCTGCGACTGTAGTCAGGAACAGTATAAAGTAAACATAGAACATGTTGTAAACGATCGATTCGGAGCCGATACCTGACTCGTAGCCGAGTTTACGTAGCGGAGTTAATGTGTCATTCTTTTTCATACAGCCCTCCTTATTTGCAATACCCTTATCAGAAAACAAATTTCCCTTATAAATGTATTATATTGACCCAAAAATGCACCGTCAATTATTTTTGCAGTCAACTACAAATTTTGTACAAACAAAAACACGCCTCATAGTGAAGCGTGTTCATTTCAGTTATCTGCGGGTGCTTTTTACCAGCACTCACGGTATATTTCAAGTATTTCTTCTGCTGTGAGCTGTCTGAATGCTCCCTGCGAGATAAAGCACGACTCCGCTATCTCAGGAAGCAGCTTTTCCTCATCAGCATCGAAGCCGATCTCCCTCAGCGTTGAAGGCAGCCCCGCCTCCTTTATGAAGGCTTCAAGGGCGTCTATGCCCGCAAGAGCCAGCGCCTCATCGCTGTCATGATCGTCTCTGCTGAGCCCCCAGACACGTTCAGCGAAGCTCACGAATTTTGGCAGTCCGTCCTTATATATATGTCTGTAGTAGACCGGGTGGAGCACAGCCAGTCCCTCACCGTGATTGCAGTCCGTGTATGCCGAGAGCTGGTGCTCCATGTTGTGGGCCTGAAAATCCTTCGTTTTGCCTGTCTTTATGATGCGGTTCTCGGCAAGCGAAGCAGTCCACATGATGTTGCTTCTGGCCTGAAGATCCTGAGGATCGGCGAGAGCCGCCCTGAAATCTCTTATGAGTCCCCTCATGAGGCCTTCTGAAACATCATCCGCCGGGTTATCTCCGGCCGGAAAGCTGAAGTATGTCTCCATTATATGAGAGAGTATGTCGAAGGTCCCTGCCTTTAACTGGCGCAGCGGCATGGTCAGAGTGTAGGCCGGATCCATGAGCGCGAAGAGCGGGTTCATTTCCGGATAATCCCTGTCGCATTTTATGTGTGTCTCCTCGTTTGTGAGTACGGCGCAGCCGTTCACCTCACTGCCCGTCGCAGGCATGGTCACAACGACTCCGCAAGGGATGATGTTATGAGTGATCGGCTTTCCGAGCATCCAGAAGTCTTCCCACGCGTCTCCGTCATAATCAGCCTGTACGGCGACAGCCTTGCAGCAGTCCATTACCGAACCTCCGCCTATAGCTATGATGAGCCCCGCGTTCATTCCGGAAGCCAGCTCAGCGCCTTCCTTCATTTTGGCCAGCGTAGGATTCGACATTATGCCTGAAAACTCTATGATGAGATTTCCCTCAGCAGCGCTGCCTTCCCTGCTGTATCCGAGAGATTCCAGCACGGAGACCACATCATCGTACGCTCCGTTGCGTTTTACGGAGCCCCCGCCGTAGCCTATCATCACATTGCATCCCGGCTGAGCATACTCTCTGACAAACTGTGCCAGATGCTCCTTGACGCAGCCTGTTCCGAACCTTACCTTAGTTTTGCATTCCCAGTTGAAGCTGTCCATTCCAGATACCCCCTGCTGTGATCATACAGCTCTCAGAAACTATACCAAAGCCTTGCGCTTCCAGCGCCCTGTCCTGTAGACCGCGTATGTCATGGCGGCTCCTATCAGCCAGGTGAGAAGCAGCGACACGAACATCATGTAGAACTGTCCGTGCGGATTTTCCGGCGACCTTGTCATCCATGTCATCAGATATGCCAGCGGCACGCGGATTATTACGGTGGAGATCATGGACAGCCACATCGGCGACATCGTATCTCCGGCTCCCCTCATCACGCCCTGCAGGCACTGTGTGACTTCCATTGCCACATATCCGATGCCGAGTATCAGCATCATGTGATAGCTCTGCTCTATCAGCTCATCTGTATTCGTAAACAGTGCCATCAGGTATTTTCCGAAGAAAAGTATTATGACCATGATGACAGCGGATGTCGCCATGGCTACGAGCGTGCCCTTCTTTGAGCCGCTCTCGACGCGGTCGAGCCTGCCCGCTCCTATATTCTGACCGGCAAATGTGGTCATGGCGGATCCGAACGAGAACGCAGGCATCATGACGAAGCCGTCTACCCTCATTACTATTACGTTCGTTGCTATGCACATCGGTCCGAAACTGTTTGTGAGCGACTGCACCACTACCATCGAAAGCGAGAATATTGCCTGAGTGATGCCTGAAGGCAGTCCGAGTCTTACGAGCTCACTGAGATATTTGCGTGCAGGGACCAGATATTTTGCCTTCATATCGAAGCAGTCCGTTCTGCGGCGGAGCTTGAGGAATGAAAGCACGGCTGAAACGCCCTGCGCTATGACAGTCGCGAGAGCAACACCTGAAACGCCCATGTTCAGTGAAGCTACAAAGTAGATATCAAGGGCTATGTTGAGAAGAGTGGCTACCACAAGATACAGAAGGGCCGAAACCGAATCACCGAGTCCGCGGAGCACTCCTCCGAGTATGTTATAGAATGCGCAGCCCGCGATACCGAGGAACAGTATCCTGAGGTATCCGTCGCACCAGTCGATTATCTCGTCAGGCGTGTTGAGCAGCTTAAGAAGCGGCATCGTGATGAGCGGCGCGAGAACCATCACTATCAGAGATGCCACAAAGGTCATGGTTATGCAGCAGCCTATGGTTCTGGACAGAGCCTTCCTCTGTTTGGCTCCGAAGTACTGAGAGACCATTATGCCCGCGCCCACCGAAATGCCGATGAAGAGCACCAGCAGCAGATTGACTATCGGGCCTGCGCTTCCTACTGCTGCAAGCGCGTTGTCGCCTATATATTTGCCTACTACAATACTGTCAACAGTGTTGTACAGCTGCTGAAAAACATTGCCGATCAGCATAGGTATCATGAATTTTACTATCTGACGAACCGGATCGCCCTGCGTCATATCTACCGGTTCAAACAATTTCTTCCACATTTTATGAGCCCTTCTGTCCCTGTCCTTTTTCAGGCCTTAAAGCTAACACGTTATTATGCATCATTGCAGTTGATAAAGCAAGTAAGCAGACAATAAAAAAGGGCGGTTTCCTTTCTCCCTGCCGGGATACGGGAAAGCCGCCCTCTCTGTTTCTGTAAAATTATGGACTATACCGGGAACTCGATAGCGATGTCCTTGCCCTCTGCGATGTAGAGCTTAACGACTCCGCCGCTGAAAGCTACCTGTGTGCCTGCAGGTACTGCGACAGCAGGTGCTGCT
>CADATR010000111.1 GCA_902790885.1 uncultured Eubacteriales bacterium | reverse complement strand
TATTTACTTGTCAAGGTGCTATTGTATACAAAGCGCTAACAGTTTAGCGTTGTTAATGTAATATTGGTTACAGCTGTAGTAACTTTTTCAGCAGGTTCCCTATAGAGAATGGGGGAATTCTTGCTGTTTTTGTTAAAAGCGCGTGTTTATTCTGCAGATGCTTTCTTTTTTCTTCTTCTGAGCAGGTCATCTCTCTTCTGCAGAACAAACCCCAGAAGGATAACCAGCGCTATCAGTATTCCCACAGCCGCAGTCTTTCGGTTTGAGATATAAAGGTATGAAGGCAGCCATCCCTCCTCTATATCCTCGCCGGCATACAGGTAGCCTTCTCCGACTTCCTCCTTGTTGGCATAAACATAGAATTTACCTGCTTTTTCTCCCTTTTTGACCGGCGCCTCCAGTATATCCATTTCGGTCTTTATCTTTATGCCGCCCGCCTTCTGGTTTTTCGGATATGCATATCTGAGGCCTTTTACATCAAGCGGCACTTTCGGCTTAACACCGTGCTTTACCCATGTGTTGCAGACGTTTTTATCGCTATCTGTGACAATAAATCCCGGAGTAAGATCATGAGCAGCCTTGATGAGGATGCGCGGATCTGACTGTCTGCCCTTTGAAGTATCACCCAGAAGCACTATGATCGCATTGAGTCCGCTCTCCTCGAATCCCAGTGTTATAGAGCACTGGCTGTCAGACCAGCTCCCCGTTTTTCCGAATGTTATCCCCTCAAGATTATTAGTGGCCTTAAGCAGAGCGTTCTCCATCTTCAGCTTTCCGCTCATGTTGGTAGCCGGCATGGTGTACTCTTTTGTCAGAGCTATCTCTCTTAGCTTCTCGTTCTCGAAACAGTGCTTCGTGATGACAGCCATATCCCGGGCTGTCGTGTAATGGTTTTTGTTCTGCCAGCCATTGGTGTTGACAAAATTGGTATTATCACAGCCCCATTTCTGAGCCGTTTTGTTCATCAGATCAACAAAATCTTTTTCGCTGCCGGATACAGCCTCACCGAGAGCGATCGTCGCATCATTTGCGGACATCATCATTGCTGCGTATATAAGATCCATAGCTCTGGATATCTCGCCGGGTGAAAGCTCAAGCTCCATGCCGTCTTCCAGTTCTCTGCATGCATTCTCCGAAGCTGTGACCTCGGTGTCTGGATCCAGATTTTCCAGCGCAAGATAACATGTAAGGATCTTTGTTATGCTGTACGGCTCCATGCGCTGGTCAGCATTTTTTTCGTATACCGGCATGTCAAGATCTGTGGAATACATGATCGCAGCCTGTGCCCTTATCCCCGGTGCTTTTGATCCTGCCTCGCCGCATGGTCTTATGAGACTGCGGTCATAAGACATCCCGCTGCCGAGAGTCACAGGCAGATACGAGGATACTATTGTGAGCACAAGAATAAGCAGCACCAGTGCGCGGGCTGCCTTTCTGTAGTTGATCCTTACCTTTTTTTTGCTGTATCTCTTTCCCTTCTCTTCCGCCACTTTTTACGTCCCTTTATCCAGTACCTTCGTATATTAATTTAGGCTTTCCACCGATATAGTCATATGATGCAAGTATATACTCTATGCCTCTGAAGATGCCTCTTATGCCTGTGTTATATGCAGGCATTCCATGCAGATGTCCGTACACACACTTCCAGACATTGTATTCCTCAAGAAGCTTTGTGAACTCCGTCTCCCTGCCTGCAGGACCTGCAGGAGGATAGTGCAGACAAGTGATAATGCGCGAGTCCGGAGCTTCTCTCTTCGCCGCATCGAGCCCGAGCTTCATCCTTCCCAGCTCTCTTGCATATATCTTTTCGTCATGCTCAGTATACTCGTCCGAGCCCGGATACGGCCAGCCCCTTGAAGCTGTGATCACTATGTTTTCGCTCTCAACTACATAGCATTCATTCTGCAGAAATATTATATCATCATAAAGCGAATTCAGGTACTGTATCCTCGACCACCAGAGATCGTGATTGCCTTTTGAAAGTATCTTTTTGCCCGGCAGAGCGTGGATCCAGTCAAAGTCAGCGATCGCTTCATCGATCCTCAAGGCCCATGATATATCGCCTGGGATAAGCACGATGTCTTCATCAGTCACCATTCTTTCCCAGTTGTATTTCAGCCTGTCCGGATGGTCTTCCCACCCCGGGCCGAACTTGTTCATAGGCTTATCGATATTCTCATCGAACGACAGATGCAGGTCTGCTGCAGCAAAAATCCTCACCGTCTATCCTCCATTGCATTCTTTAATCTCTGGAAGCGATCGATCTTATCACATGCCCCGCAAGGCAAAGGCCTGCAGAACCCGGCACATAACTGAGGGTCCCGAGTTCACCGTCGCGGGGTACAGGTTTCTCCTCGGAGTAAACGACCGGCAGATGCTCTATCCCTATGTCCCTGAGCCTCTTGCGCATCACCTTCGCGAGCGGACATGTTGAAGTCTTTGATATATCCGCCACTTTGAAGGCTGTCCCGAACTTGCCTGCGGCGCCCATGGCCGAAATTATGTTGACGCCCTTGTTTACAGCGGTCTCTATGAGTGATGTCTTGGCGATCACACTGTCGATGGCGTCGATCACCCAGTCATACGAAGTGAGATCAAGCGCATCATACTCTTCATAAAACCTTGGCAGGGCTGTTACTTCAGTCTCCGGATCTATATCACGTATCCTTTCAGCCATTACCTCGGCCTTGTTTCTTCCGAGAGTGGACGTAAGTGCAACCAGCTGCCTGTTGAGATTACTAGGCTGCACGCTGTCGCCGTCCATAAGCGTGATGCGGCCGACTCCCGCGCGGGCGATCGCTTCAGCGGCATACGAACCCACACCGCCTACTCCGACTATCAGAACCGAAGATGATCTGAGCTTTTCAAGACCTTCTTCGCCTATGAGTTTTTTTGTACGCGTATGTCTGCTGCTACTCACTGTATGCCTCCGCCTCTCTCCTGATACTGTCGAGCACCCGGAAAATATCTCCCTTGGAAAAACCCTTTCCTTCGAGCTTGCGCGCTATTTTGGCGGTCAGCCTGTCATCAACCGTCTTCATGACAGGCTGCTCTCCGTATATATCCGACTGCACGAATACTTCTTTCAGCGCTATGTCGAGAGCATCCTCAAACTCGTTGATCCTGTTTTCGTAAAGGAAATCCTCCCTGGCGTTGCGGGCTGTGTCCCTGTCTACGCCCTTTTCCATGAGTTCACGCTCTGCTCTGAGAACTCCGCGCTTTTTCTCATGATTATATTCATAATACCTTAGCGCAAAAAGATAGTCATCAAGATATCTCATGCC
The DNA here is from genome assembly GCA_902790885.1 of uncultured Eubacteriales bacterium. Next base: position 2,751 of record CADATR010000111.1, on the reverse strand, counting down.
TATAAGCTCGTTGACCGCTTCATTTATCTCATCCCTGCTGTAGCCTTTGCCTTCAAGGTGCTTTCTGACCTCAGCGGAAGTACGCATCCTGGCTGCAAGAAAGGTGTATGCTGTCTCGATGGCAGTCTTTCTGTTATTTTTTTCCTTGTATGAATCGTTCATAAATATCTGTATTCCGGTACGCTTTCTGATGCTGTTCCTTCAACGCATACAGCAGCATATATCTGCACATTGCCAGGCAGTCTGATATCAGTTATCGTATAAGTCTTCCCTTCTGCCTCGGCATGCTCATGCTGAACAGCAGGAAGTCCCGGATCATAGACCGTGCCGCCGACAGCCTTTGTAAGCGCTTCGCGCCTTGCCCAGAGGCGGAAGAATTCATCATATGCGCTGTCACTATCCTGCTTAGCTGCCTCTGCTATACTTGCTGCGTCCTCAGGAGCGAACCATCTTTCGGCTATAGCTCTGAAATCGCTTTTTCTGCCGAGCTGTATATCAAGTCCGCATTCATGTTCAGCGATAAGAACAGCCCAGAAGTTTCCTGTATGAGAAATGGAGAAGCAGCTGAAGCCGTCTATATACGGCTTGCCGTGTTCTCCTTTCTTCAACGCTCCGGTCAGCGATTCTGCCAGCTTTTCATCTCCGGTATGTACAGCGAGAGCTTTCCTTAGCAGCTCATGGCTTTCACCCCTGCTGTTTTCGTATTTATCCGTATAATATATTATCACTGTTCGAGTTCCTTAAGTGCCTCCTCAATGACCTCTTCACCTTCTGCCTCTATGTCAGGAGTGATGCCAATGCCGTTGACACTCTTGCCGTTAGGTCTGAAGTACTCTGTCACGGTTATCTTTACCGCGGTCCCGTCATCGAAACGGTGCATCATCTGCGTTACGCCTTTTCCGTATGTCTTTGTTCCGATCACAGCTCCGGCATCGTTATCCTGAAGCGCAGCAGTCAGTATCTCGGACGCACTTGCCGTGTTCTCGTTTACGAGTATCACCATTTCAAGATCAGCAGAGCTTGCATCTGATTTATGCACTGTCTCTGAACCGTCTTTTGTATTCTCGCTCATGATCCTGCAGGCAGGCAGCAGATAATCCGCTATCTCTATGCTCGGATCGGTAAGTCCTCCCCCGTTGTCCCTCAGATCAAGAATGAACTTGCTGCATCCCTTTGACTTGAGGTCCTTTACTGCCAGCTTGAACTCATCATCTGTTCCCTTTATGAACGAAGAGATCCTGATATAACCCACCTCCGGGTGATCTTCTAGCACATCGTACAGTACAGAATCAGTCTCGATTTTCTGCCTGGTGAGATCAAAATCCAGCGTTTCATCTCCTCGTTTTACTGTAAGCGTGACCTTAGTACCCGCTTCTCCGGTGATCATGCTGACTGCATCGTCAACATCCGCAGGCTCTTTTCCGTCGACCTTCACTATGACATCTTCGGCTTTGATTCCGGCTTCAGCAGCAGGAGTATCCTCAAATACCGTCATGATCACAACATTTTCACCGTCCTGCGCTACCCCGACTCCTACGCCGACGTAGTCACCCATATATCTCTTTTCAAGCTCCGCGTATTCTGAGGCCGTGTAATATTCGGCATAAGGATCGCCTATGCTGCTGACAATCTCCTTCAGCTGCTCATCACTTATATCCTCAGGCTGAGTCTCTGCGATAGGGTCTTCGCCTATCATCTTCATTATCTGGTAGTACTTGCCGTATGACTTATCGATATCCCTGTAATAGTCATACTTTTTATCTGTCACAAAATGACCGAGGCCAAACACCTGGGTGCAAAGCGTTATCACTGCGAGACATGTGAGAGCTCCAAGCAGGAACGCAGCTATGGTTCCGCGTCTCTTCTTTGGTCTGACGCTGGTTTCAGGCAGCTCTTCTTCTTCGCCGAGAAGAGGCTCATCTGTCACTCCGTCATCCACGTTATAATAAGCTGTGTCTGAAAGTTCCAGACCCATCTTTTTATCTTCATTGATTTCCTTGATCAGATCTTCGTGCATTACTCAGTCCCCGCAGGCAGTATCTCTCTGGCTATCACCTGCGCCTTTCTTACATCTCTCCAGGTATTAATCTCAATATTACAGTATATGTCCACGTCACCCTCATTCACAGCTTCATACGCTTCCGCAGCATTCCTGAAGATGACGGAATCTATGCTTCTGCCGTCGCCTGTTACAAGTGTGAACCTGGCCATTTTATCATCATCCTTAAGAAATCTCCAGCCTCTGACCACAGCATTGCGGATCACGAAAACAGGAACCTCATTGTCCTTGCCGCATGGCTCCAGCATCTGAAGAGCTTCAGCAAGTTCGAGGTCGATGTCGTCCGCCTTTATTTCAGCATCACTGGCATGGATCTCATCGAAAATACCGGGATCCTCATCGAACTTAGCCTGAATATCTTCATTAAGCTCGCGCCGCAGACTTTCCATGCCGGCAGCATCGATCGTAAATCCGCATGCGGCGCTGTGCCCTCCGAAGCTGATGAATCTCTTCCTGTATTTATCGAGCATCTCGTAGAGATTCACGCCCGGGATCGATCTGCCTGTACCTTTATATGTGTCACCGTTTCTGGAGATCACAACAACAGGTCTGTTTATCTTCTCTCTGAGCTTACCGGCGACTATTCCCAGCACGCCCTCATGAGAGTCGTTTATCTCCACTATAACGAAATCGCCTTTTCCGGATTCGTCATCAAGCAGTGACATGCCCCTGTCATAGGCTTCATCCTGAAG
>CADATR010000110.1 GCA_902790885.1 uncultured Eubacteriales bacterium | reverse complement strand
CTTCTCGCCCTTATTGTGTTCAATGTGACCGATCTGATTCTTACTCCGCTGGTAAACGCCATACTCGGAGTGCTTTTATAGGGACATTCACGGCAGCAGCATAAGTCTGCTGCCTCTCTGATATGATAAGGAAAAATGCCATGGAAAAACTGATCCCGGATGAACAGATCCCTAAAATAATGAGCAGGCTCGAAGCCATGCATCCTGAAGCCGCGTGCGCCCTCGATTTCGGTACGCGCTTTCAGCTGCTTTCAGCTGTGATGCTGTCGGCCCAGACTACCGACGTTTCAGTAAATAAGGTAACGCCGGTGCTCTTCGCTAAGTACCCGACTGCTGAGGCGATGGCGGAGGCAGACCCGCTTGAGGTACAGGAGATCATAAAGACGATAGGACTTTACAAAAACAAATCAAAGAACATAGTGGCGCTGTCAAAAATGCTGGTTTCTGACTTCGGAGGCGAGGTGCCGGGCCGCTTTGAAGATCTTGTAAAACTGCCGGGAGTAGGACGCAAGACTGCCAATGTGGTGCTCGCAGAAGGCTTCGGCCAGGCAAGGATCGCTGTCGACACTCATGTATTCAGGGTTTCGAACCGCATAGGGCTCACACAGGCGAAGGATCCCGAGGGAGTAGAGAAGCAGCTCATGGAAAGGCTGCCTGAGGACATGTGGTCGAGAGCTCACCACCTGCTTATATTCCACGGCAGAAAGGTATGCCATGCGCGCAGACCCGACTGCGCCGGCTGTAAACTTGCCGGTCTGTGCATGTACTGTCAGGACGGAGGGTGCAATTGAAACTGATACATCTTTCAGATCTGCATCTGGGAAAGCGCGTCAATGACTATTCTATGATCGAAGATCAGAGATACATACTGGAACGCATTCTCGGAATAATAGAAGAGGAAGCTCCGCAGGCTGTGATGATCGCCGGAGACGTCTATGACAAGCCTGTCCCGCCGGCAGAAGCCGTGAGCCTTTTTGATGACTTCATAAACGGGCTTTCCGAGAGCGGCGCTGAGATATTCATTATCAGCGGCAATCACGATTCTGCTGAGAGGCTCTCTTTCGGCTCGCGGATAATGGACAGACAGGGAATACACTTTGCGGGAGGATATGACGGAAGCACCCGGCGTTTCAGCCTTGAAGATAAATACGGGCCAGTAAATATCTACCTGCTTCCTTTCATAAAACCCGTGCATGTGAGACAGGCACTCGCGGAAGATGAAAATGCTGCAGCCATAGAGACCTTCACTGAGGCTCTCGGGGCAACCATAGAGAAGATGGGCGTCAATACAAAGGAGCGTAATGTGCTCATCGCGCATCAGTTCGTCACCGGAGCGGACAGATCCGGATCTGAAGAAATATCCGTAGGAGGACTGGATAACGTCGACAGCCTGGTTTTCGCACCTTTTGATTATACGGCTCTTGGCCATCTCCACGGACCTCAGTCTGCCGGAGCAGAAACTATAAGATACTGCGGATCGCCGCTTAAATACTCTTTCTCCGAGGCAGAACAGGGCAAATCAGTAACGATAGCAGAACTCGGGGAGAAGAAAAACGGTGCGGCAGATATCACTCTGAGGACCCGTGAACTCGTTCCGCTCAGGGACATGAGAGAACTCAGGGGTAAATTCACAGAGTTGACAGATAAAAATTATTATAAACACATAAACACTGACGATTACATGCGTATCATCCTTACTGATGAGGAGGACGTGATAGGCGCGCTGAGCAGTCTCAGAGCGATATATCCCAATATAATGAGGCTCGAATACGACAATACAAGGACAAGGACTTCTGCGATCGTACCTGACACGGACGGCAGTGACGGCAGAACACCGCTCGAGATATTCGAGGGACTGTATGAAGCTCAGAACGGCAAAGGGATGGACGAAGAACAGACTCAGCTTGTCAGCGATATTATTGAAAAAGTATGGAGTGAAGAAGCATGAGACCTCTTAAACTGACGATCAGCGGATTCGGTCCGTACAGGAAAACAACTGTCATCGACATGGAGAGCCTTGGCCGCGGCGGCCTGTATCTTATTACAGGCGATACGGGAGCAGGCAAGACCTTCATTTTCGATGCCATAACATACGCTCTTTACGGTGACATGAGCGGATCGGGCCGTGACAGCAGGAGTGTGAGGTCGCAGTATTCCGCTGACGGTGAAAAAACTGAAGTGGAGCTCGTATTTGAATACCGGGGCCACAGATATACCGTGAAAAGAAACCCGGAGTATCTGAGGGAAAAGAAAAGCGGAGAGGGCTTCACTAAACAGACTGCCGGCGCCACTCTTATAAAGCCTGACGGGAGCGTAACTGATGGCTCAGTAAAAGTAAACGAAGAGATAAAAAGCATACTCGGCATAGACAGGGGACAGTTCTGCAGCATAGCCATGATAGCTCAGGGCGAGTTCAGAAAGGTGCTGAATGCCGGCACCGACGAGAGGCAGAAGCTCTTCCGCAGGCTTTTCAATACCCAGCCTTACAGCAGGCTCTCAGATGAGCTCAAGGAACTCAGCAAAAAGAATCTTGAGAAGTACAACAGCGTCATGCAGGCGGTGAACATGAGTATCGCGCCTGTTAGCTGCAGCTTTGATGATGAGCTTTCAGCAGCTCTTGAAGAAATGAAGGAACGCGCCGAAAAAGAGAGCGTTCCTGCAGACGATATATGTGATCTTCTTGCATCGGTAACTGAAAAGGGCGGGCTTGTCAGCGCTTCTCTTTCAGAGGCGGCGGACTCTGTCGATAAAAGACTGAACGAACTCAACAGCATACTTGCTCTGGCCGCTAATCACAGGGAAAATACGGGAAAACTCGAAGAAGCGCGGGCGGCTGTTCCGATCCTTGATGAAGAGATCAAAAAGGCCGGGGAAGCGCTTGCAGCTGCGAACGGGAAGAAGCCTGATATCGAAAAGCTCGAAAGGGAAGCAGCCCTGATCGAAGCATCCATCGATCTTTACGATGAGCTGGATTCGGTCAGAGCGGAAAAGGAAGCTCTGGAGGAAAGCCTCGAAAAGAAGCGTACAGCTCTTTCAGACGCGCGTGACAGATCGGCAAAGCTGAAAGAAGAGATCGATGAGAGTGAGACTTTGCTTGAGGAACTGAAGCATTCAGGAGAGGATCTTCTGAAAAACGGCAGTCTTATCGAGAAAACGCGAGCCCGCACGGAAGCCCTGGATTCACTCCTTAAGGCCATCGGCGATGTCCGTGAAAAAGAGAAGACCCTCAAGGACAGACAGGACGAGCTTAAGCCTCTGCTGGCGGAAGCGGACAGGCTTGAGTCCGAGCAGAGTCTGATGCTGTCCGCGTACATGCGCGAGCAGGCAGGCATACTGGCGGGATCGCTCGAAGAAGGCAAGCCGTGCCCGGTATGCGGGGCTGTCCATCATCCGGCACCGGCTGAAATCAGCACGGAAGCTCCTTCAGAGAAAGATCTGAAAGAGAAGAAGAAAGAAGCTGAAAGAGCAAGAAAACTTGCCAATGACAAGGCAGGCGAAGCTCATAATGCGAAGGGAAATCTTGATACAGCCTTAAGCAGTACCTGTGATGCGGCAATGAAAGAGGCAGGCACTGCTGACCTTCAGAAAGCCGGCGAAATTGCCGGGGCTGAACTCATAAAGCTGAATCAGACAGCAGAAGAACTTCGCGGCAGGAGGAAAGATCTGAAGGAAAGGGCGGATAAAGCTGAAGAACTCAGCAAAACCGTTCCTCAGCTCAAAACATCATACGAGAAAATGATCGCAGAAGCGAAGGAGATGGAAGCGGAAATAAACGCTGAGTCTACGGCTGCAGCCGCAGCTGAAGCCAGGTATAGGCAGATAGGCAAGGACCTTGCCTTCGGATCAAGGGAAGAAGCTGAAAGCTGCCTGAGAGAAAAATCGGCAGAGGCTGAATCCATGCGTGCTGAAATCGAAAAGGCTGCACGCAGATCAAACAAGGCTGTTTCACATAAGCATGCCAACGATGCGAGGATATCAGAACTTGAGAATGTCGTAAGGGGATATGAACCTGTCGATGAAAAGAAAGCGGAAGCTGACGCAGCCGCTGCATCAGATGAAAAGACGGCTCTTAAGCAGAAGCAGATACAGGCCGCTTCCGAGCTGAAGACTGCAGAAGCGGCACTCAGATCTGTAAGGGCTGCCGCCGAAGAGCTGGGAAGGATAAGAAGGGAACACGAGATAACAGATCCGCTGAGCAGAACAGCAAACGGACTTCTTCAGGGCAAGGAGCGCATCACGCTGGAGTCATACGTTCAGGCCTTCTATTTTGAACGCATCATAAGGCGCGCCAATAAGCGGCTCATCATGATGTCGGACGGTCAGTATGAATTCGTAAGAGCGGGCGTGTCGGATGACAAACGCCATCTGTCCGGTCTGGGCCTCAGTGTGCTTGATCATTACAGCGGAACAGAAAGACCGGTAAACACACTCTCAGGAGGCGAGAGCTTCATGGCTTCTCTGTCACTGGCTCTCGGACTTTCAGATGAGGTGCAGGCTTCCGCCGGAGGGATAAGGCTTGACACCATGTTTGTCGACGAAGGCTTCGGCTCTCTGGATTCCGAAACACTTGAAAAGGCTGTTCGAACACTTACCGAGCTTTCAGAGGAGGACAGACTTGTGGGCATTATTTCTCATGTCGATTCGCTTAGATCGCGCATAGACCGGCAGATAGAGGTCACCAAGGACCGCGATGCCGGAAGCATGGCCGTTATTAAGATTAATTGAACTTGTAAACCATGTAAGTGATTTGTTAAAATAATCAATTGAGAAAGTTAAATTTCAGACATAGTTTTAAACAAAGCATATTATTCCTGAAGAGCAAAGGAGAAGCATAAATGAAAAAGACTATTAGAGACATCGACTGGGCCGGCAAAAGAGCCGTTATGAGATGTGATTTCAACGTTCCTCTGGATGGCGATGTTATCACTGATGACATCCGCATCAGGGCAGCGCTTCCGAGCATCGAGTATCTTCTCGACAACGGAGCGGCTGTAGTTCTGATGTCGCACCTCGGCAGACCAAAGGGAGAGCCAAAGCCTGAATTCAGCCTCGCGCCTGTCGCAAAAAGAATAACAGAGCTTACCGGCAGGGAAGTAAAGTTTGTTCCTTCTGATGTTGTCGTTGATGATAACGTAAAGGCTGCTGCGAAAGAACTCAAGGCAGGCGAAATGATGCTCATCGAGAACGTCAGATACAGAGCAGGAGAGACCAAGAACGATCTCGACTTCGCGAAAGAGCTTTCCGAGCTTGGCGATATCTTTGTTCAGGATGCTTTCGGAACAGCTCACAGAGCTCACTCTTCCACTACAGGCATTGCTGACTTCATCCCGGCTGTTTCCGGATTCCTTATTGAAAAGGAACTCAAATTCCTCGGAGATGCAGTCAACAACCCGCAGAGACCGTTCGCAGCAATCATGGGAGGCGCCAAGGTAAAGGATAAGATCCCTGTGATCACAAACCTTCTCGACAAGGTAGACATCCTCATTATCGGAGGAGGAATGGCTTATACATTCTTCAAGTCGCAGGGCTATTCCATAGGCAAGTCGCTGCTTGACGAGGAAGGCCTTGAGCTTGCCGGAGAGATCCTGCAGAAGGCTGCAGACAAAGGCGTCAAGTTCATGCTCCCTGTAGATGTGGTAGCAGCTGACGAATTCGCGAATGATTCGCCTCATGCCACATATGATGTCGATGAGATCCCTGATGACAGGATGGGTCTGGACATCGGAGAAGAGACTATCAAGCTCTACACTGATACTCTCAAAACAGCAAAGACAGTTGTATGGAACGGTCCTATGGGCGTGTTCGAGATGGACAACTTCGCTGTAGGCACAAAGGCTATCGCTGAATGCCTTGCTGAGATCGACGCTACAACAGTTATCGGAGGAGGAGACAGCGCGGCAGCTGTAGCCAAATTCGGACTTGCAGACAAAATGACACATATAAGCACCGGAGGCGGCGCGAGCCTTGAGTTCCTTGAGGGAATAGAGCTTCCGGGAATCGCAATCATTGATGAGAAATAGGAGAAAGGGAACTGAAATGAAGAAGTTTTTGATCGCAGGAAACTGGAAA
>CADATR010000109.1 GCA_902790885.1 uncultured Eubacteriales bacterium | reverse complement strand
GATAGGAGTGCCGTTCACGGCCATGGCGCACTTGTATGTGACCTGCTCCATGAGGTCCATCATGGTCTCAAGGTTTACGTAAGCCTTGTAAGCCTCCATCGATGTGAACTCAGGGCTGTGGTTCTTGTCCATTCCCTCGTTTCTGAACACCTTGCCGATCTCGTATACGCCGTCGAGTCCGCCGACGATGAGCCTCTTGAGGTGAAGCTCGAGCGAGATGCGGAGCGTCATGTCGATATCGAGGGTGTTGTGATGTGTCCAGAACGGTCTTGCAGCAGCGCCGCCCGCGATGTTGCCGAGTACAGGTGTCTCGACCTCGATGAGGTCATAGTCCTCTTCGAGCACCTTGCGCATGGTGCTGATGATCTTAGCTCTCTTGAGGAACGTTTCCTTGACGTCCTCGTTCATGATGAGGTCTACGTATCTCTGACGGTATCTGAGGTCGGTATCCTTTAGTCCGTGCCACTTGTTAGGAAGCACCTGCAGGGACTTGCACAGCAGCTTTACCTCCTGCGCTCTTACGCTGACTTCGCCGGTCTTTGTCTTGAAGACCTCGCCCGTGATGCCGAGGATGTCGCCTGTATCGTAGTTCTTGAAGATGTTGTACTCATCCTGACCGATGTTGTCTCTGGCGACGAAGATCTGGATGCGGCCCTGCTTGTCCTGCATGTCGACGAAAGCGACCTTGCCCATGCGGCGGAACGCCATAATACGGCCGGCCACTCTTACTTCCTGATCTTCCATGGCCTCGAAGTTGTCTCTGATATCCTTCGACCATGCTGTCACATCAAAGGTCTCCTCGAGATACGGATCTCTGCCCATAGCGCGGAGCTCTTCGAGCTTCTTTCTCTTTATCTGCCTCTGTTCGCCGATCTCCTTTTCGGTGAGCTCGCGCTCTTCGACCGGTGCCGCAGCTTTGTTCTGATTGTTGTCAGCCATTATCTCTTGACCTCCACGACTCTGTATCTGGCCATTCCGTCAGGAACCGGGAACTCAACTCTGTCGCCGGCGTGATGTCCCAGAAGGTGCTGGCCTACCAGCGAAACGTTTGAGAGCTTTCCGTTCAGCGGATCTGCTTCTGTTGTACCTACGATCTTATAGGTGCTGATCTCCTTTGTGTCGAGATCTTCGATAGTGACTGTGCGGCCTGTCTGTACCGAGTCGTCGCTCTCGTCTGTCTCTTCTACGATGACTGCTGTACGGAGGATCTCCTCGATGGTGCTGATCCTCTCTTCGGTTTCGGCCTGTGCGTCTTTCGCTGCATCGTACTCTGCGTTCTCGCTGATATCTCCGAGCGAGATGGCTTCCTTGAGCCTTTCCGCGTTCTCCTTACGGACTACGGTAATAAGATGTTCGAGTTCGGCGTTCAGACTATCATAACCTTCTCTGGTCATTTCATTTGACTTTAAAGCTGCCATTTTGTCTTCTCTCCCTTTCTTTACATTCCCCAGACCTTACTGTCTGTAATTCTCTTCAATAGTTATGTTTTCGCTGGTTGTGAGCCTCATCAGTGCTGAATACTTCACCTTGAATCTCACGACGTCTCCCACATGGAGCTGCTCCCTGCAGTCCTCTATGTCGAGTATGGTGTGATCGCCCGAGGCCATCATCACCTCCGCTCCCTCCAGAACAGGAACGATATCGTCTATGTCGCCGTAATCCGCCCTGCCTACCGCGAGTATCGCGCGTCTGCGGCGGCCTCTGTCGACGTAATTGCCCACCTTGCCCGAAGCGTCGACTCCGAGCTCGCCTATAGGATATGTAGGCTTGGTGTTGGTCTCGATCACCTCTGTCTCGAGTATGAAGCATTCGTCGCTCAGCACGTCCACTTCCTCTCTGCCGTAGCAGGTGCGGAGATCCTCGAGCGCTCCGATGTACGAGACCGCGCCTATCCTCAGCATGTTCACCTTAGGGTTCATCACCCCGTCAAACAGCGGCATAAGGCTCGATGTAGCTCCGCCCGATACTATCTCGAGCGGTCTGCCTATCGCCGCTTCGACGGCTTCTGCCCAGTCGGCCAGCATGTCCATCTTCTCTTTGGTAGGCTTTACGGAGCCCACGCAGCCGAGGTTCGTTCCGATGCCGGCGAGGTGTATGCAGTCAAGCTCCTTTTCTACAAACGCAGCCACATCTGCGAGCTCTTCCTTCTCGAAGAAGCCCTCTCTGAGGTCTCCGAGATCGGCCATCAGTATGACGTTGTGCGTTTTGCCGTTATTGCGGGCTGCCTCGTTCACCGCCTTGAGGGTATCGAGGCTGCTCTGCAGGCTGTAGTCGCAGATCTTCACCATGTCGTCGAGCTCTGAAAGCATCGGTATCCTTATAAGAAGGAGCGGCACCTTTACCCCTGCCTCCTTTGCCCTTACGAGCTGTTCAAGTCTCGACGAGGCGATCCACTTGGCTCCTGCACTCTCGTAATCGAGGGCTGCGGATGCCAGGCCGGTGGTCACCTTGATGACGCCGGCTACGTCTATGCCGGCATCGCGGCACCAGCCGACGACTGTTTTCATATTGTTTCTCAGGTTCTCATGATTGACTATGAGAGCAGGTCTCTTTGTCATGACAGCGCCTTTCTTAGTCTGCGAGCTTGTTGTCTTCGACGAAGCGGCGGATCTTCATGCCGGTCGTCTTGTTGAACTCGCTCTTCTTCAGAACGATGTGCTTTACTTTCTTCCAGTCAGGCCATCTGGCATTGAGCTTGTCGATCTCGCTGCTGATGAGTGTCATTACAGCGGTCTCGTTGTCCGCTCTGTCTCCGAGGGCCTCCCTGACGTTCTCCTTATCAGGACGGAGCGTCACGTAGATGCCCCTCTTCATCCTGTCTTCGTTGTCTTCGTCTGCCCATACCATGCACTCTTCGATATAAGGGCTTCTGGCGATGAGCTCCTCGAGCTCTTCAGGGAAGACGTTCTTGCCGTTCGCGGCGATGATGACGTTCTTCTTGCGGCCTGTGATATATACGTAGTTGTCTTCATCGAGATAACCGATGTCTCCGGTGTGGAACCAGCCGTTCTCCATGCTCGCGGCTGTGGCTTCAGGATTCTTGTAGTAACCCATCATCACCATTGGTCCGCGGAAGCAGATCTCTCCGTTGCCTTCATCATCCTTGTCGATGATCTTGCACTCGGTGAACTGGAACAGCTTGCCTGCCGAATCGTTTCTCATGTATTTCCACTGGTCAGGGTTGAGGGCCACCATCGGAGATGTCTCTGTAAGTCCGTATCCCTGCAGGCACGGTATTCCCATGCTGCGGAAAAACGCGAGCACCTTAGGGTCTACTCTAGCCCCGCCCGCGATAAACATGTCGATGTTGCCGCCGAACTGAGCCATTATCTTGTTGGCGATCGGCTTCGCGATATTGATGCCGAACTTGCTCGTGAAGTTGTTGGCCGCGAACAGCGTATTGACCAGCTTGTCCTGACCCTGCTTTTTGAGGGTCTTCTGGATGGTGTTGTAGAACTTCTCGTAGATGAGTGGCACCGCGAGCAGGAATGTCGGGTGCACCATCTGCATGTCCTTCGTTATGTATTTGAGGCCCTTGCAGAACGCCATCGAAGCTCCCATGAAAAGTCCTTCGATCATCGTGCAGGTGCACTCGTATGTGTGATGTATAGGAAGTACGCTGAAGAATATGTCGCTCGGGCACACCTCGAGGTAGGTCTGCGCGATGAGCACGTCGGTGCAGAGGTTTCTGTGCGAGAGCATTACTCCCTTGCTCACTCCCGTTGTGCCTGATGTGAAGATTATGGCGACCATGTCGGATGCCCTGACTCTGGCGTCGAGATAACTTCTGTCGCCTGCAGCGACCTTTGCCTTGCCCTCTTCTCTCAGGAGGTTCCACGAGTACAGTCCGTTCGCCGGATCCTCATGAGCTTCCTTATTGACGGCGATCACGGTCCTGAGGCCCGTTTTGCCTTCTTCTTTGATCTCTTTGAACAGCTTGTAGAACTTGTCCTGGCAGCAGATGACCGCGTCTATCTCGCCCATGTCGCAGAGATTGGTGAGCTCTTCTTTTGTAAGCTCTTTATCGAGCGGCACTACGACGCCGACTCCGCCGGTGATGGCAAAGTACGACTCTGCCCACTCGTAGCAGTTGGCGCCTATGACACCTATGTGTGAGCCCTTGAGGCCCAGGCCGAGGAGCGCTGTTCCGAGCCCTCTGACGTCGTCTCTTACTCCGCCGTATGTGAACTCTGTGAAATGACTGTCTCCCGGCATTATCTGGTGATAGAGCACCTTGTTGCCGAAAGCCTCGACTCCTGTCTCCATCATCATCTTGAGATCTGTGATAGGTCTGCCGATGCGGTACATCACCTCGGGCACCTTGCTCTCGGTGATGGCATCAACGTATGACTGCATGTCGGCCAGCTCGGCCGCTTTTAATTCTTTGTATTCCTCTTCTGTCAGACCGTCCAGGTCTGCGTCTTTATACTTTGCTATAACGTCCTGATAATTCTCCAACGCTTTACTCCTTTATATAAGAAGCAGAGATCCGATACCACCGTTTTCACTGCTTCCGACAGCTCCAGTTTTCCGCAAAATTTGCGTAATAAAAAATGGTAAAAACTACCTGTGTGCCTTAGTAGCGCCGTAAATTTTACCATTTATAAGGGCTGTATGTCAATGAATCACGGGCTCCGGCGGCCTCTGACTGCGGCCGGATACTGTTTTGCGGAGTATGGCTGAGCCGTGGAGGACCGTGCGGCCGGACGCCGGGTCACTCTCTACTCTGAGGCGGCCGGCGGGCTCGTCAAATGTGACGTCCACAGGAGCCCCTGTACGCGCGGCGAGGTACATCCCTGCCGCCGCGCTTCCGCTCGCGCAGGAATTCTCCCAGAACATCGTGTCGGCTCCCGGCACGTATACAAGCGGAGTCAGCACGCGGCTTTCGCCGAATATGGCTGTGCCGGTATCTGCTTTGCGGTCTTCCATCGGCGTCTCACATTCTGGAAGCGAACCCGCTTCGCCCAGGAACATCATGCCCAGGCAGTCCGCACCGAGTACGCCGCACCACTGGCGGAGCAGGGATTCGGCAAGCGCGCTGTCCTCCTTTATGCCGAAGAAGCCTGAGTCGGGTTCGATTATTATATGGCTGATGCCTTCCATTTCTACTATAGGGAGCGTGAGATCGGCGCCTGACGTTGCTGTTGCGCCGCACTTGCCGGCGCCTGATGTTGCTGTTGCGCCGCACTGGCCGGCGCCTGACGTTGCGTTTGCGCCGCACTTGCCGGCGCCTGGTGCTTCTGCTGCGCCGGTGCCGCCGGCCCGGACTTCTTCGTTCCGGTCCTTTTCGGCAGCTTCTTTTTCCGCTGCCGGAGCTGCCGCTTCTACCGTGCCGATCCTGATGGCCGGCGGTATCTCAGCGGCCGCGCCAAAACTGTCTGCGGCCTGCCTCTCGAGCCGCACCATCACGGGCGCGGATGCCCCCGATATCCTCACCGGCACCGCGCCGCCCTGCAGGCCGCTGCGGATCGCGAAGAGCGCGGCCGCGCACATGGCGGCGTTGCCGCAGAACTCTCCTCCTGCCATTCGCAGACTGACCGGCACGCCGCCGTCCGCAGTATTTCCGGCATACGAAATGAAGCCGACCTGCTCAACGTCAGGCTCCAGCTCCATTATCCGCGCAGCGGCTGCCGGCTGATCCTCAATATCCACCTCGGTCTCGACCAGCGCTGTTATGTTTCCTGTCGGATCAAATATGCAATAATCCAGATCCTCAAAGATCCTTCCCATCATTGTCCGCTCTTCCGGTCTCCGTTCTATCTCTCAAACACCCGCAGGAACTGCTTTGTTCTCTCCTCCTGCGGATTTTCAAATACTTCTTTCGGGTCGCCCTGCTCAACTATGACTCCGCCGTCCATGAACAGCACGCGGTTGCTTACCGCCTTAGCGAAAGGCATCTCGTGTGTGACTACCACCATGGTCATCTTCTCCTCAGCAAGCTGACGGATAACCTTCAGAACCTCTCCGGTCAGCTCAGGATCGAGCGCCGAAGTCGGCTCGTCAAAGAAAAGGATCTCCGGCTTCATGGCCATGGCTCTCGCGATCGCGACTCTCTGCTGCTGGCCTCCCGAAAGCTGGTAAGGATAGGAGTTCGCCTT